>JBAXJV010000156.1:0-6855 GCA_037137675.1 bacterium
ATACCCATGCCACCGAAGGCGCCTGCACCTGTTGATACTGGAGACAAACCCAGGTGAACCAGATCAAGCCAACATCGCTGATCCTTACGGCCATCCGGAAGACCTATCCAGCCGGCATTGAGGCCTTGCGGGGCATTTCGATGGAGGTCCGGCCGGGCGAAGTGTTCGGGCTCGTCGGGCCCAACGGCGCCGGCAAGTCCACGCTGCTCAAGATCGCGAGCGGCCTGTTGTTTCCCGGGGCCGGATCGGTTTTTTGCGGCGAAACGGATATCACCCGTCGCCCGAAGCAGGCGGCGGCCTTCATCGGGCTGATGCCGGATCCACTGGGTGTCTACACTGATATATCGGCACGGGAGTATCTTGAGTTTTTCGCCCGGCTGCAAGAGGTGCCCGCTGACAGGATTGACGCAGTGGTCAACTACGCCGTGGATCTACTGGGTCTGCAGCCATGGCTGAACGATGAGGTTGAGACGCTCTCTGCGGGCTGGCAGCGGCGTCTGGCTTTGGGGCGCGTGCTGCTTGCTGACACGCCTATCCTGCTATTGGACGAGCCGGCGGCGGGGCTGGACGTCTCTGCGCGAAGCGAACTTCTGGGGCTGGTGCGGACGCTGGCGCAAAGCGGACGCACGCTGGTCGTGTCGTCGCACATCCTGCCTGAGCTCCAGCAGTTGGCGGACCGGTTTGCCATTATCAACCAAGGCCGCTGGGTGACCATGGCATCGGGGCGTCCGTTTTTCACGCGCTCTGAGCTTCAGAGCGGGTTTGCCGCCGCGCACTGGCAGATGCGCTGCAACCGACCGGCGGATGCCATTCTGGCGCTTGCCAGACACGCGCTCAACGCCACGCTTGACGGGGACAGCCTGAGCTTCACCGCGGCGGATGAAATTACGGCGGCGGGCGGATTAAAGGCTGTCATTGAAAGCGGAGTGACGGTGTTTGATTTCCACCGTCAACAAGTTGAATTAACCGAACTCGTGTTGCAGGTCTTGCAAAGCGATAACCAGCAGTCCGGACCGGCGCCAGCGCACAGGAGTCAGCCATGATTAATCCTTTATACTGGCTGGAGTTGCGGGTGCGCGCGCGGGAAAAGCGCCTGTGGCTGATTGCGCTGTTTTTCGTGATCATCCTGGCGATCATCAGCGGAATCGTGCTGGCCACCTCCTTTATTTCGTCCTCCACCGGCCAGGGTATTGAGCCTGTGAATATTGGCGAGGGGCTGATTTGGGCGGCGCTGTTCTGTCAGGCCGGCCTGCTCGTAATCCTTTCGCCGCTGGCCACGGCCGGGCGGATCTCTCAGGAACGCGAACAACGCACGCTGGCCGCGCTGGTCAATTCCCCGGCCAGCGCGATCAAAATTGCATTTGGCAAACTGTGGGGGGCCTGGACATTCATCCTCTGGCTCGGCGTGCTGGTGCTCCCGTTTCTATTCACCGCGACGCTCTGGGGCGGACCTTCCTGGAAGCTGATCCTCGGCTGCCTCGGATTAAACCTGCTGGCAGGGCTGGTGCTCGCGGCGCTGTCGCTTGGGATTTCCGGCTTGTTCGGTCGCTCGCTGACCGCCTATCTGGTGACAGGCTGCTTCCTGTTTGGATGGATTGCGGTATTGCCAATGCTGGGCTCGCTGGCGATGGCGCTAAACCATGACGGCAGCAAGGTATTTCAGGAATTCGTCATGTACCTGACGATGTATCACAACCCGTTTTTCCCGCTGATCACCATGACTACGCTATTCACGGAGCTGGGATCGAGCCAATTTGTGATACCGGTACTTTATGGAGTAAGCATCTGGATCCTGCTGGGCTCCGGCGGACTGCTGCTGGCCATTCGCAGCCTGAAGCGAGAAGTTTATTGATTATAGCAGCCGGCGCTGAGTGGCTCCGGCTGGAACGCCGAAGCGCTTGCGGGTAATCTCGGTTGCCACCCGGCCCTGCGGGGTCCGCTGCAGGTAGCCTTCCTGAATCAGGAAGGGCTCGTAGACCTCTTCGATGGTGTCGGGTTCTTCGCCCACGGCCACCGCGAGTGAGCTGACCCCCACCGGCCCGCCGCCGAAACGGAAGAGCAAGGCTTCCAACAGCCGCTTATCCATCTCGTCCAGACCGTTAGGATCAATGTCGAGCATGCCCAGCGCCTGGTCGGCAACGGTTCTGGTTATACGCCCATCCGCCTTGACCTGGGCGTAGTCGCGCACGCGGCGCAGCAGGCTGTTGCAAATACGCGGCGTACCGCGCGAGCGGCGGGCGATTTCAAAAGCGCCCTCGGCATCTACCGCAATATCGAGAATGCGCGCCGAACGTTCAACGATTTTAGCCAGCGATTCGGCGTCGTAATAGTCCAGCCGACAGGCCAGTCCAAAGCGCGTGCGCAGGGGCGCCGAAAGCATCCCGCTGCGGGTAGTCGCCGCAATCAGCGTGAACGGCTTGATATTCAGCCGCACCGAACGGGCGTTTGGCCCCTGGTCAATCATGATGTCCAGAACAAAGTCTTCCATCGCGGAGTAGAGGTACTCCTCAACGCTGCGCTGCATGCGGTGGATTTCGTCAATGAAAAGAATGTCGCCCCGTTCGAGCCCGGTCAGCAACCCCGCCAGATCGGCCGGCCGCTCGATCACCGGGCCGGAGGTGGACTTGACCTGCACGCCCATGGCATGGCCGAGAATGTATGCCAGCGTGGTCTTGCCCAACCCCGGCGGACCGGAGAACAAGACATGTTCAAGGACTTCGCCGCGGCGCCGGGCGGCTTCCACAAAAAGCTCCAAACGGTCCACCATTTTACGCTGGCCGACGAAGTCCGCGAAGGACGGCGGGCGCAGCTTTAAATCGAGCTCCGGATCTGGCTGCACCGCCGCTGCTGTGACCAGTCGCTTGCGGCCTGTAGCCGGGGCTGTCCCGGCGCCCGTGTCGGTGATGAAATTTTCTTTTTTTTCACTCATCGTCATCACTCAAGTTACTTAGGCTGAAGGCTGAAGGCTGTTAGCGATTTAGCAGACTCTTTACTGATAGCCTAACAGTCTTCAGCCTAAACAACCTAACAATCCTCATCCGGCCAGCACCTTACGCACGACATCCTCGATTGCCGCCGTTGCCAGCAATTCGGGAGTGACGCGCTTATTGATCAGTTCCTGCGCTTCGCCGCGCCGGTAGCCGAGGGTTACCAGCGCCAGAATTGCGTCGCGCATTTTGAGGTTTTCCACCGTTGGCTCCGCTGCGACCGAGGCCAGCGCGTCGCCTTCGCTGATGCGGTCGCGCAGCTCCACCACCAGCCGTTCGGCAGTTTTCTTGCCGATTCCGCTGATTGAACTCAGACGCTTGACGTCACGCCCGACGATGGACTGCACGAGTTCGCGCACACTCATTCCACTCAGCGCACTCAGCGCGATTTTAGGCCCGATGCCGCTGACACACAGCAGCAGCACGAACAGCCGCCGCTCCGTCTCGGAGGCAAAGCCGAAGAGCAGGTGTGCATCTTCGCGGATGTGATCATGGATCAGTATGCGGCAACGCGCGCCGGGCGCTGGAAGGTGTTCGTAGCTGCTGAGAGGGATCTGGACCTCATAGCCCACGCCAGCGACGTTCAACACGGCGCGCCCGGGCTCCTTCTCTTCCAGCAAACCATCCAGAAATGTGATCATGATGTCCGATCTTACAACGGCGTTTGCGCCAGCGCCGCCTGGCGTCCTGCGGCATGCAGATGCGTAATGGCGATGGCCAGCGCGTCCGAGGCATCCTCCTGCAGCGGCGCGCTCAGGCTGAGCAGCTGCATCACCATTTGTCGCACCTGCTGTTTATCGGCGCCGCCGAAGCCCGCCACCGCCTGCTTCACACGCCGTGGCGGGTACTCAAAAACCGGCAAGCCGGCGCGGGCGCAGACCAGCATGGCCGCGCCTCGCACCTCGCCCAGCACTACCACCGTACGCACATTCTTGAAGGCGAAGACCCCCTCAATGGCCACGGCATCCGGCTGGGTGCGCGAGAGCATCTCTTCGATCCCGCCAGCCACACGCCTCAGGCATTCACTGCGCAGCAGGCGGTCGGCGTTACGAATGCGGCCATACTCCACAGCGCACAGACTGCTTCCTTCTGATTCAACTACGCCCAATCCGGTTGAACGTAGCGAAGCGTCTATGCCGAGCACGCGCATTGCAGGGCGTTACGCGCTCTCCTGCTCAATCGCGGCCAGCACGCTGTCGTCCATGTCCATGTTGGTAAACACGTCCTGAACGTCGTCGTGCTCTTCCAGCGCATCCACAAAACGCATCACCGACTTGGCCACGGACTTTTCAGCAATGGGCACATAGGTGTCGGGAATCATTTTGACTTCCGCCTGCTCGAGCTTGATCTCGGCCTTTTCGATTGCTTCCTGCACCTTTGTCAGCATCGCGGGATCGGTCAGAATTTCGAACTGCTCCCCATCGTTGACCATATCGTCGGCGCCGGCATCGAGCACGATATCCATCAGCTTATCTTCGTTCACGCCTGCGGACGGCACCAGGATCTGGCCGCGCCGCTTAAATCCGCGCGAGACAGAGCCTTGCGAGGCGAAGCTTGACCCATGTCGCGAAAATATGAAGCGGATTTCGGCCGCCGCGCGATTTTTGTTATCGGTCAGGACATGCACGATCAGCCCTACGCCGCCATCGGCGAAGCCCTCGTAGGTGATTTCCTCCATGATCTCGCCGACCAATTCGCCGGTGCCCTTTTTGATGGCCCGATCGATATTTTCATTGGGCATGCTGATAGCTTTGCAGCGTGCCACCAATGCGCGCAGCGATGGATTAGTTTCCATGATGCCGCCGCCCTGCTTGGCCACGAGCATTAATTCTTTGGCCATCTTGCTGAAAACTTTGCCGCGCTTGGCATCAATCAGACCCTTTTTGTGCTTAATCGTCGCCCATTTACTATGACCACTCATCGTTTTTTTCCTTCCCGGTTGTTAATTAAAATGGTGTTCGGTGTTCGGTGTTCATGGTTCAGGGTTCGGGGAATAGGCAGCAGTTTCTGCGGCTCGCCTAGTCTTCGACTGCCTCGTAAGTTGCCGCTTGGTTCATAGGTCATACGATTTCGAACACTCCTCTGAAACACCATCTTTCCCGAACACTGAACATTTGTTTTCTCACCCATTTGCTTGCAGTTTTCCAACGTCAACCTTCTGGCCCACCGCTGCAGCGCCCGGCGGCATGCGAAAGCCTACCAGATCATCGGCAGGTGGTGCACCGCCAAATTCCTGCATCCACCCGGACTCAAAATCGAGATCCGCAACCGCCTCCGCCACCATATCGTATTCGGCCTGCGTCACGCCGCGGTTCCACGGAGCTCCGCAGGCCGCAGCGCGATGCGCAGGCATATACTGCGCCATCACGCTTGCCACGGCATCCGGCGCATTCGCCCGCAGCCAGCGCAGGCTGGCCACGGCCTCAGCGGCCCGGCCCGGCAAAATCAGCACCCTGGCAATCGTGCCGCGCACGGCCAGTCCATCCGCATCCAGAGCGAGCGGCCCGGTCTGGCGAACCATCTCCAAAAGCGCCGCGCGCGCCATGTCAACGTAGTCGTCCGCCTCCGAAGCCGCGCTGGCCGAGGCGGCCTCGGCGTAACGCAGATCGGTCAGATAGACCGCCACCCGTCCCACGCATCCCTGCAAGGTCGCCTGACATTCGTAGCCGCTGGTGTTGTACACAACCGGACGCCGCACGCCCATCACGGCGAGACGGTCGAGCGACGCCCATATCCACGGCAGCCACGGCGTCGGACTTACCAGATTCCAGTTGTGACAGCCCAGATCTGCCAGCTGGCGGAAAATATCATCCAGACCATCCGCGTCGCAACACGCACCGGCGCCCTCCTGACTCCAAGGGTGGTTCTGACAGTAAAGGCAGCGCAACGTGCAGCGGCTGAAGAAGATCGTACCTGATCCGCGCGTTCCCGACAAGGGGGGCTCTTCACCAAAATGCGGGCCGTACCGGAACACCTCCACCGCGTCGCCGGCACCGCACCAGCCGCGCCGGCCGGCAGCGCGGTCCACGCCACACGCCCGTGGACAAAGACGGCAGGCCGAAACAGGAAGAGCTAACGGGGTTTGGATGTGATTGTTCGTAAATGCCAGGGTGTTCGGTGTTCAGTCAACCTCACCAGCGCCAACTCACGGGGTAGCGATGAATGGCTGTATCGGGAGTTAGGATGGTGGCGCCTTCGACCAGTGCGGCGGCGACGAGCAGACGATCGAAAGGGTCACGATGATGTTCGGGAAGTTCGCTGGTGCGGTAGATGTGTTCGCGCGAAATCGGCAGGGATCGAATGAACCAAATGCCCATCTGGCGCTCCACCCAGCCCCGTGGCGGCTCGGGGAGCGCGATTTTTCCCGACCGCCACTTGAGCGAAATTTCGAGGGCCGAAACGTCGCCTAGAACCAGTTCCGTTTCGTTGGCGTCGATCAAACGTTGGACAGTATTTGGCAGACGCGCCGGCTCAGTGCAAAGCCAGATGAATGTGCAGGTGTCCAGCAGGCAGATCACAGATCCCACTCCTTCAGGGCAGCATCGTCCAAAGGGGCAAACGCATTCTTTGCGCAGGTGACCCGTTCGGAGGTGACTGTGCCCACCACGGGCCGACGGCGACCACTGGGAACAACTGCCATTAAACGTCCAGCTGGCACCTGACCACACATGACGACGAACTCTTCACCATGTTGCACTTCCTTCAGGAGCCGCGAGAGATGCGTCTTGGCGTAATGCGTTGTTATGGTCTTCATGGGAGAAAGAATAAAACTTGGTCTTGACTAAGTCAAGCTGCATTTCCCGCATTTCCTCCTCTGAGAAACCAGGGTTCAGGGTATCAGGGTTCAGGAAAAATCCGGCCTGAACCC
>JBAXJV010000157.1:0-6800 GCA_037137675.1 bacterium
ACAGTCTAACAGCCTACAGCCTAACAGCCTGCGTCCCATGGGACGCTAGTGGATTTTATTCTTAATCCTGAAAACACACCGTCACCTCCCGCCGGCAAGCTCGACGTAAAGCTCTTCGTGCGATTGCACCTGTTTCTGAATTGTAAAGCGGGCCAGCACGGTCTGGCGGGCGGCGAGGCCGATGCGCTGTCGCAATGCCGGCTGGCGTATGAGATCCAGCATGAGGTCCGCCAGCTTTTGTTCATCACGCACCGGGAACAGGAAGCCATCCTTGCCATGCGTAATAATCTCAGGGATGCCGCCAGCTTGCGTGCCAATGACAACTTTAGAGCAGGCCATGGCCTCGGTCACAACCAGCCCGAAAGCTTCGCACCAGGCGGCGTTTACCAGCACATCCAGGCCGCTATAGATATTGTCCATATCGCTGCGGAAGCCGATAAAATGCACGCGCCCGGCCAGTTCGCTTTCTGCGGCAAGCCGCTCAAGCAGCGGCACAAAGTCGGCGTTGTCGCTGAAAAGAGAGCCGTCGCCAACAATCACAAACCGCGCCTGCGGCGCCTGCGCCGCGACCAGTCTGGCGGCGCGCAGGAAGGTTTCCTGCCCCTTGTTCGGCGCCAGCCTGCTGGAGATGCCGATCAGCAGATCGTCCGGCGCCGCGCCGATTTCCTGTCGCAGCGTAGAGGGCAGCCCGGGCTGGTAGCGCTTCACGTCCATGCCGTTATAGATCACGCGGATACGCTCCAGCGATGGGCCGAGCCACTGGATGAAAGCGCTGCGCATCGCGCTGGAATTGGCGATGATGATGCCGGCGCGGGCCAGCGCCCGCCGGTTGGCTGGATAATCGCTGTAGCTGTCGTGAATGTGGTAGAGGAACGGAATAGCAGTCAGACGGTGCAGCAAAAGCGTCAACAACAGCGAGCGTTTTTTATCCGAGGTGTGTATCACCTGAACACCGTTGCGACGGCAGAGCGCCGCCAGACGCACCGCCGTCCAGAGCAAGGGGAGAATGCTCCAGGCATCCACAATCCGCGTGCGCCAGCCGACGCACCACCTAGCCGATTTCGTGCCGACCGCGATCGGCCAGATCGTCAAATCTGGAATCGCCTTAAATTGCGGCAGCAGCGGCCCGTGACTGAGCACGGCGGCGAACATCTCGAAGCGTGTGCGGTCGGCACCCCGTAAAAACATGATGTGTCCGCGCACCACGCCTCCGACGGCGTCGTTTGTATCGAGCAATAGCACCTTGATTTTGTCAGCCATAGGCAACCTCATTCGAACCACGGGCGGAAGTTCAGCGTATAACGCAAGTCGCGGGCGCGTTCGCCGATGACCTTCGCGGGCACGCCGCCAACCACAGCGTAAGGCGGCACGTCGCGGCTGACCAGCGCGCCAGCCGCGACCACCGCGCCGCGTCCGATTGTGACGCCGGGGAGAATCGTTGCCCGCGCGCCGATCCAGACGTAATCGCCCACCACCACCGGACGGTCGCGCACGCCGAAGAAGGGATCGTCCTTCAAGTGATCGGAGGTGAGGATCATCACGCCGGGCGCCAGGCTCACGTTCTCGCCGAGGGTGATCCCGCCTCGGCCGTCCAGCAGGCAGCCACGGTTGACGATCGTGTGGGCGCCGATGCGCAATTTTTCAGTCCTCCGCTGGAAGGGGCCGTAAAAATAAATGAACACGCCCATGAACAAAGAGGCGCCCGCTCCAAGCTCGACGCCCACCAGATGCCGGCACCAGGCGTGGCGCAGGGTGAAGCAGGGAATCTGCATGACAAGGTAATTGGTCAGATAAGCCAGCAGCTTTACAAGCACCAGTCAACCCTCCCGACGACGTTTAATCGCATGCCAGACATGCAGCCAGTCCTCGCGTGGCAGCACCCCGAGCGCCAGGGCCAGAGCCCCGTAAACCGGCGCGCCGACCGCTATCAACAATAGCGGATTATGCACCGGTAGGAAGTGTAATACCAGCCCCATCGCAACGGCAGCTCCGACAGCGCGGAGCGTGGCAGCCAGCAGGCTGCGTTCCAGCAGGCCGCGAGGGATCAGCCAGAGCGCACCGCACATCATCAGCGCTTCAGTGAGCGCAGTCGCGATTGCCGCCCCGATGCCGCCGTTGCCGTAGAGACGCTGCGCCAGCGGAATCATCCAGAGATTCATCAAAGGATTGAAGACGGCCCCTGCCACGGCCATGCACGCCCAGGCCTTCTCGCGACCGCGCGCGATCAAGACCGAACCTAGCACCACGTCCACACTCACAAGCAGCATGCAAATGCCAAAGATTTGCAGGTCCGGCCCCACCGGGCCGAATTTGCCGCCGTAGAGGTAGTGCACGATGGGCTCGGCCACCACGACCGTCCCGATGGCCACCGGGGCCGCCGCAAAAAGCATCAGGCGGAAGATCCGGCTGACGGCGCGGCCGAAAACCTGATCAT
Source organism: bacterium (assembly GCA_037137675.1). GTDB lineage: Bacteria > Verrucomicrobiota > Kiritimatiellia > CAIKKV01 > CAIYGI01 > CAIYGI01. The sequence continues at coordinate 2,435 of JBAXJV010000157.1, forward strand.
CCTGCCCCGCTGCGCCCATGCGCGAAAGCGCGGGGAAAACCGTCGTGCACACCAGATTAGGCAGAAAGAGAATCGAGCCGTAAAGCCGGAAAGCCGCGCCATACCAGCCCACGACCGCCGCCGATGTCATCATGGAAAGCATGACGACATCAATCCGCACGTAAATCTCGCCAAACACGACCCAGACCAGAAACGGCAGGCCGCCCAGAAATATCCGGCGCATTTGAGCCGCATCGAAATTCCATTCGAATGGAATCCGGCGCCGCAGCAGGACGTAGACAATCAGCAGGTCAAACGCTGAGGCCGCCAGATGCACCCAGCAAACCGGGATCAGGCCGAAGCCGCGCTCCAGCAGCGCCACACACCCCACCGTAACCACGACTTTTTCGACCACCAGCCCCACGTTAGGAATGGTCATCATTTCCAGACCCTGAAAGGCCCCGCTCAAAGTCAGCGTCAAGGCTCCGAGACAGGTCGCGGCGCCCACGATCAGCACTGCCGTGCGGGTTGCAGCATCGTATGGCAGCAGAAAAATGAGCGCAGATTGGAGCGCGTAGATGCCTAGCGCCAGCGCTATTTTCATGGCCAGCACGTTTCCGAGCAAGGCCCGCAAACGCTGCCGCCCGGCATTTGCCAGGTCCGCCGTTTCAGACCGCAGCGCCGCCACTTCGCGTGTCAGCCAGAGGTTGACCCCCAGGTTGATGAACACGCTGAAAATCGTGCCGTACGACATCGCGAAGAAGAGCTTGCCGAAATCAGCATCGCCGAGCTTGCGCGGCAGCACAATCAGCAGCACCCAGGAGAGCCCCCAGGTGATCAGCTGCGAAACACCTTGAACGAAGGTGTTCTGGATAATACGCAGCGTTTTACTCACGGCGAAAGATCCTCGTCGGCGCGTTGTTCAATGCCGCGGATGGCGGCCAACAGACCCATAGCAATGCCAAGGTAAATCATATTGCGGAAAAATACAATTTGCAGATCGTAATATGCCACCATCAGCTGCCCGGCAATGAAGGTGATTACCATCAGGCCCAGGGCGCGGAACAGCGGGTCGCGCATGGCACGGTAATCAATCACGGCTTGAGCAATCGCAGTGCCGAAGAACAGCCAGAAAATGGTGAACCCCACGAATCCGGTTTTGGCCCACATCCATAAAATGCAGTTGTGCGGGATGTATTCCCATAGCGGGAAATCAATTTTGTCCAGCGGGCGCACGATCAGGTACTTCTGCCCGAAACCAAGCCCCAGCGGGAATTTGCGGATGGTGTACTGTAAATTGAAGTTTTCAATCTTGCGGTAGGCGTTGGAGCTGTCGTCGGTCTTGTCGGCGTCGGCAATAAAGATGGACTTAACCTTGCGCACAGGCAGTCCGGCCGCTCCCGTGTTGTTCCAGAAGGCCGCCGTATAAACCGGCAGCACCAGCAGCAGCGGGAAAACAAATTTGAACGCCCTGCGCCGGGCCTCGGATGGAATCAAAGTCGTGATTAGAATTAGGCTCAGCCCGAAGACGCCGTAGGTGATCCGGCGCTGGGTCAGAATCCACGTCAGGCAGGTTGTGGGAAAAGTTGCCAGCATCGTCCAGAAGGCTCCGCTGCGCGCGCCCATCAGGGCCATGGCAATCATCAGGTTGAATGCCGTGACCATGAAAAGCGCGTCCTCATGGCCGGTGATCGCCCGCAGGTCGCCCATCGTGCCGTTAAGCGTCACGAAATAGCGCCAGCAGCCCTGCAAGCCCTTGATGCCCACGGCGATCGCGATGATCCAGACGCACACCTGCACCTGGCGGCGGGTGCGGATGAGCTGGAAGGCGATAAAATAGCAACCGCAAAGGTAATAGAGCGCCCGGATTTCCCAGAGCGCCGCCTTCCAGTTGCCGCCGCCGCGCAGCAGGCCGAAGGCCGTAAAAAATATCAGCATGCCCAAAAACAGCCAGGCCACGCCCATGTTGGGCAGAGGCCGCAAATTCCACTCGCGCGAGACGACCGCCCGCAGGAACCAAACTCCCAGCATCAGCCCCAGCAAGGCCTCGACCGGATTAAAAACCAGAGCGCTGATTCCCGTAACAAGATTGAGGTTGAGATAGAATGGAATTTTGCGCGCGAGCAGATGCGGGAAGCCGAAAATCTGAAACTGCTCCAGCAGCAGCACCGCCGCCAGCAGCACGTAAACGCCAATTTCCAGGTGCCGCAACAGCAGGGCCATGAACACAACTGCGCCGCAAAGGCCGGCCAGCACCAGCCACTGCCCGCCCGTGGCCACAATCAGCCAACCGCCCAGCAACGTCAAAACCACAGCCAGCAGCGCCTGGCGCCGCTCAGCTCCGGAGTTCACCTCTGCCTCAATTTTCAGTGTATCTTTCACGAAGGGTTCGGAAAACGTGGTTCCCGGATCAGAATCTGGCGTAAGTCACCAGCAACAGCAGCGCGATCGCCATGGTCATGCCCGCAAAAGACCAGCGGTTCAACCTTTCGGACCGCATGCCGAAGACGACAAATACAAAGATGAGCGATAGGACCAGTTTCAAATTACACCCAGCGGTAGAGCCAGTCGGGGATCCAGTATTCCATCCTGTCCACCACAAATCCGACGAGTTTCTCTGAATTGATTTTCTGCATGGCGCTGTCAATCGAATGCACCTGGGTGGCGTAAAGCCGGACTACGAACAACACCCCGTCAACATGCGGCGCCAAAATCATGCCGAGGGTGGCGCCGATCAGGTCGGGGGCTTCCACCAGCGTCATGGCGTAGCGTTCACGGCATTCTTCGAGCATGCGCGGCAGTGCGTCCGATTGAAACAACGTGCCGGAATCGTCGGTCGAACTCCCCAGCGGCAACAGCGAAAGCCCGGGAATGCCGGTCTCACAGACTGCGTCCTTAAGGGCGCATCCGCCCGACAGCACGTTCAGCAGTCCACGATCACTCTGGCCGGGCAGCCATCCGCTCAGTGTCGGATGCCGGACATGCGCGTCCACCAGCAGCACCGGCTTGCGCAGATCGTTCGCCAAAACCGCGCCTAGATTGAAGGTCAGCAGCGACTTGCCTTCACCCGGCGCGGCGCTGGCGATCGCAATCGCCAGCCCATCGGGCGGCGCATAGGCGGCGCGCACTCCCACGCCGATCCGGCGCACGCGTTCAGTAAAATCACGCAAGCGGTCCAGTTCCGGATTTTCCGCGTTGGCGGGCATCTGGATCAAACGCTGCGACAGGCGGAAATCCTTCGGGAAGCCCGCAGGCATGGCAAAACGTTTGGCGCAGAACATCCCGGCGAACAGATGTTCCGCGCGATGCGGGAGCCGTTTCAATACCGGGGTCACACGCTCTTCAAAATGATAAAGCTTGGGAATGCCGCCCAGCACGGGCTTGCGGAAGCGGTTCGTAAGTTCCGCCGGCCGCAGCAGGCGCGGGTCGCCGAATTCCAGCACGAAGACCAGCAACAGGCCAAGGATTACGCCGCCCGCCATGCCGCCCACAACGAAAGTCCGGCGGATCGGCTTGAAGCGAACCAGCGGCACGGTCGGCGGGTCAATCACAATAAAGCGGTTGGTCTGTTGCGCGATCTCGACCTCACGCGAGACCCGCGCATGCTCCAGCTTGATCTTCAGGGTGTCATAAATCTCCCGGTTCAACCGCACTTCCTGTTCTAAACGCGCCACACTGACCTCGACCTCCGGCACATCGGCGATGCTCTTTTTCAAATCTTCAGCCATGCGCGTGTATTGCTCGATCTCATCCTCTTCGACCTTGATCTTGATGCGCGTGTCTTCCAGGCGCGACAGGACCTCCTGGTAGACCGGAGAACGCACTTCCTGCGTCTCTTTGGCGTCGCGCCTTTCCTTTTCCTTGTTGAGCAGATCTACGATGTAGTCCATCTCGCGCTGCAACTTGAGCACATCGGGGTGGTTGGTGTTGCGCGTTGCCAGCAGGTTGCCAAGCTTGATCGAAAGTTCCTGATACTGGGTCTGGTACGGCGTGTTCTGCACAAACAGGGCCTGTGAAACCACCATCGGCTTCTCGCCGCTCAGCCTGGCCGAAAGCAGTTGTGCGACCAATTGGTCCTGATGCAAGGCCAGCGCGGCGGTGACGCGCTTAACGTTGCAGTCATTGATCTGCTGATTTATCGAGCTCATCTGGCGCAAAGTGTCTATGTGTGACAGCTTGTAAGCCTGCACCTGGGCTTCGCCCTGTTCCAGTTCCTGCCGGTAATGGTCCACCTGCTGCTGAATAAAAGTCACAGCAACGGTTGCTTCAAGCCGGCTGCCCGACAAACTCTTGGCGATGAACAACTCGCTGACTGCCTCAACCAGATCCTTGGCCAGACGGGGATTCGAGGCCGAGCAGCCAATCTGAAACGAATCGGCTGTCAGCC
>JBAXJV010000158.1:0-6782 GCA_037137675.1 bacterium
TCGATCGTGTTATTGTACGACTTCGACATCTTTTGCCCGTCCAGGCCGGGTACGACAGCGACTGCATCCGGGATGTACCCTTCGGGAATCGTGAAGACCTCGCCGAACTGCTGATTAAACTTGATCGCTATGTCGCGCGTGACCTCCAAATGCTGTTTTTGGTCCTTGCCGACTGGCACGAGTGTGGACTGGTACGCCAGAATGTCGGCGGCCATCAGTACTGGATAGGCGAAAAGTCCGTGGTTGGCAGCTATGCCCTTGGCAATTTTGTCTTTGTAGGAGTGGCAGCGTTCCAGCAGTCCCATAGGTGTGATCACCGAGAGCAGCCAGGCGAGCTCGGTGACCTCCGGAATATCGCTCTGCCGGAAAAAGCAGGCGTGCTCCGCATCCAGCCCGCAGGCCAGAAAGTCCAGCGCCACGTCCCGCACGCTCCGTCGCAGCAGGGCGGGGTCACTCACCGATGTGAGCGCATGGTAGCTGGCGATGAACAGAAACGCCTCGCCGCTGGATTGCAGTTCGATGGCCGACTTCATCATGCCGAAATAGTTGCCCAGGTGCAGGTTCCCGGACGGCTGAATGCCGGACAGCAGGCGCATTGGTTTCGTCGTCATCTTTTCAGTAACCGGTTTTTTGCAGCTCGCGTTGCAGCGCGAGCTGGAAGTCGCGAATATCGTTGGTGTTCGGGCGGTATCCCTTGCGGCCGGCATCCAGCCCCAGGCGGCCCATTTTATCCAGCGCCCATGTGGCGGTGACGCCGTCGCTGAAGGTGACAGAGCCGCTGACAACGGTGCCCGGACGTACCAGACGGTCCACTTCAACCCGCACATTGCCGCCGCCTGCCGCCGCTTCGTCAGCGGCGTCTGCACCCAGCTCCCCGGCTGCATCATCTGTGCCGTCGGCGGTTGGTTCATCCTCTTCCGGCAACGGCTGGGCGGGTCCGGCGAGATCGTCCGGATCTGTTTTGGTTAATACCGCGGGCGTGCTGCTGGCGCGCTGATCTTTCAACTCCAGCCCGAGGTCAATCAGCAGCATCCGCGCTTCCATGTACGGCACTACCAGCGAAAATTGAGTGTTCAGGCGGCGTTGGATTTCAGCGAGGGTGCAGCCTTCGCTGACCCATTCTGCAATGGTTTGTTTTTGTTCGGGGGTGGCATTCATGGGGAACTCCTGATAATAGGCCGGTGTGAAGGTCGCTCAATCCTGCAGATGCTGGATGCGTGTTTGCAAAGCGCTTACGAGGGTTTCGGCTCTGTGAAGTTCCAGTTTTGCGTTGTCTTGAAGCTCTTGTTTCCACAGGTTGATCGTAGCATTTATCTCGGAGATGAGGCTTTCCATCAGCTTCTGGTTGAGCGCTTCGATCTCAGCGGGACGTTGCCGCAAAGTTTCGCGCAGCATCTGCACCTCGGATTCCAGTTTCACGATCCGGGCACGGAATTCCGCAAGCATCGGGTCAGGCTGGGCAGGCGTCGCTGCCACTGTTTGCAAGTCGCCTTCCATTTTCACGATCCGGGCCCGGAGTTCTGCGAGCATCGGGTCAGGCCTGGCGGGCGTCACCACCGGCGTCGGACGGGGCGCCGGTTCTGAAACAGGCGCGGGGATGGCAGAGGCTTCCGGGGCTGCTGGCATGGCGATAGGCGTTGCAGCGGGCGGCAGCGGGGCGGGTGCGGCCGCCATGTTGATTGCCGGACCGGGCGCAACTACAATCCCTGTGTTTGGTTTGATCACCATCAGCCTGGGTGAGATTGTGGCGGGTGCGGCTGTTTCTGCCGTGGACGGAATGGATGCCGTGATGGGTTTGACGGGCATAGCGATTGATGGCACAGGCAAAGGTACGGTGACCGGCGCAGGTACAGGCAGGGGAGGCGCGACCACTGGTGCGGGTGGAGGCGCTGCCGCTGGTGCGGGTGGCGGTGCGGGCAACGGCGCGACGGCGAGCGGTACAACTGGTGACAAAGCGGCGGGTACGACCGGCACGTGTGGGGTGGGGTGGCCGGCGGCGGGCTGCCCGCCTTGTGGCCCTTTTGGTATCAGGACCTTGGCGTTACATTTTACGCACCGGATCTCCGTTTGCATGCGCGCAAAGGATTCCCGGATTTTCAGTTTGGCGCCACATTGCGTACAAGGAATAGTTACAAAACTCATGCTTGCTGATCTCCTGTGTCGAACACGCTCAAAGGTTTAACAGGGCGCACGCCGCAGTGCAATCCGAAAGCGCTTCAAAGCTCCGGAATTTCCCGCCAGCGCAGGCAGGCCACGCGATGGACAGGGGCCCCGTCGGCGCCGGTGTTTTCCAGCCCGGGCACCTGAATGCGGCATTCGGGAACGGCCCAGGGACAGCGGGTGTGAAAGCGGCAGCCGGAGGGCGGGTGTGACGGGGAGGGTGCATCGCCAGCCAGCACCAGTCGTTTTTTTTGCTCCGCAAAGGGTTCTGGCACGGACGAACGCAGTGCCTTGGTGTAGGGGTGCAGAGGGTGGTCGAGCACCGATCCGGCATAGCCCTCTTCCACGATCACTCCCAGATACATTACTGCTACGCGGTTGGCAATATGTCGCACGACGGCCAGATCGTGCGAGATGAAAAGATAGGCCAGATTGTGGCGGGCACGTAAACTGATCAGCAGATTGAGCACTTGCGCGCGCACCGAAACATCGAGGGCGCTCACGGCTTCGTCGCAAATCACCAGCTCGGGACGCAAGGCGAGCGCACGCGCGATGCTGATGCGCTGCCGCTGGCCGCCGGAAAACTCGTGCGGAAAGCGGTGCAGCGCGTCGTTGTCCAGCCCGACTTCCATCAAGAGCGTTTGCGCCGCCTCGCGGGTTTGTGCACGGCGGATCAACCCGTGAACCAGCATGGCCTCGGTGAGCAGATCAATTACCGTCAGGCGCGGGTTGAGCGATGCAAAAGGATCTTGAAATATCATCTGCAACTGCCGGCGCTGAGCCCGGGTCCGGTTGGCGCCGATTTCAACACCAGTAAGACGTAGCGTTCCGCTGGTGGGATTTTCGAGGCCGATCACGGCGCGGCCCAGTGTGGTTTTGCCGCAACCGGACTCGCCGACCAGTCCCAGAGTTTCGCCGGGCTGGATTGCGAACGACACTCCATCCACCGCGTGCACCTGACCCACGGTGCGGTTGAGCACGCCGCGCTGAATTGGAAACCAGACGCGCAGGTCACGCAGTTCAATTAAAGCTGATTTGTCTGGAGTCATGCCGGATTTTCATCATAAGCCCCTGCATACCGGTGAAAACGTAGCTGCACAAGTATTCAGAAGACGGAAGAAAGAATGCAGAATTCCGGGCGAAATGTCCATGCCTATACCCTAACAGCCTGATTCCGCCCAGCGCCAACAGGCCACCTTGTGATCTTCGCCGACAGGTTCCAGCGGGGGAATGGCTTGCCTGCAGTGCGGTTGGGCATACGGACAGCGTGGCGCAAAGCGACAGCCCGACGGGTAATTCAGCGCCGACGGCACCTGCCCGTCAATGGTGGTTAACGTGGCGTCACGGCGCGTGAGACTGACGGCTGAGCGCAGTAGTCCGCGAGTGTAGGGATGGCAGGGCCTGGCGAAAATCGTGGCCCTCGGGGCTTCTTCTACGATTCTCGCAGCGTACATGACGGCCACGCGGTCGCACATCTCCCACACCACACCCAGATCGTGCGTGATGAACAACACGGCCGTGTCGCGTTCACGCATTGCCCGCAGCAGGTCGAGAATTTGAGACTGTACGGTTACATCCAGCGCCGTGGTGGGCTCGTCGGCAATTACCACGTCGGGGTGCAGCATCAGCGCCATTGCGATCATAACCCGCTGCCGCATGCCGCCAGAAAGCTGGTGCGGATAGTCGTCAAGGCGCAATTCCGGGTCCGGCATCCCGACCTTCCTCAGCCAGTCGCCTGCTCTGATCCGTGCCTGCGCGCGGGAAACAGAAGGATCATGCAATAAAATCGTCTCGGACAGCTGATTTCCAACACGCTGCAGGGGCGAGAGCGCGTTCATGGGCTCCTGAAAAATCATGCTCAGCCGCCGCCCGCGTAAGGCTCTCAATTGCTCCACTGGGAGCGCGAGCAAGTCCACGCCGCCGAAGCGGATTGACCCCGACAGAATACGGGCGGGCGGGCGGGGCAGCAGGCGCATCAGTGCCAGGGCAGTCACCGATTTGCCGCAACCGGATTCCCCGACCAGTCCCAGTACCTCGCCGCGTCGCAGCTCGATTGAGAGATCGTCCACCGCCGTGAGCGGGCCGTCTTCGGTATCGAATACGACGCTCAGATTCTGAATCTGTACAAGCGGTTGCATGCTGTTACTCGAATGTGCGCTTTTCATTCAGGGTTCTGAATTCTGTCATCTGGCGAAGCCGTGTGGTTGATCGAAGTGATCAATGCTAGCACGCTGGTCCATATAAACTCCAGTTCAAGCGCGGCCATGCGACCGGCTGGCGCGCGCATGATCGAAATACCGCCGTCGCCGCGCGGTCCCCATACGGACGGATCGGTGGGTCCGAACAACGACATTACCGGCGTCCCCAGCGCTGCTGCCAGATGCGTTATTCCTGAATCGTTGCCCGCATAAAATGCGGATGCCGCCAGCCATCGCGCAACTTCGTCAAGGTTGATGCCATCCAGCACCCGCTCTGGCGGCCAAGCCTGGCTGACCATCGCACGCATGTTTGTTTCGGCCTCGCCCAGCAGGAAGAATACTTTGACGCCTGCGGCCTCGATCATCCGTGCGAGTGCGATAAACTGTGTCAAAGGCCAGTTCTTTTGCGGACTCCCGCTGCCGGGCTGAATCACCGCAAATTTTCCGCCCCATGCCGCCGCCAGCTGTCGTACTGCTTCGCGATCCTTTGGCGGCAGTAGCAGGCGCGGCACGCGATCCGGGGCTTTGATTCCCAGCTTCTCCAGAGGCTCGACGAAGATATCCACCGCGTGGCGTCGCCCCGCAACCGGGATGATTGGCGACACGCCGAGATGAACGGCGCGGTTATAATGCCGGGCCAGATTGGCGGACACAATTGAATCGGGGTCGTGTATATAACTCACCACGAGATCGGCGTCGGGCACTTCGAATCCCGACGGGTTCGCTTCGAATAGCCACGCCCAGCTTGCCGACTCGATGTCGTGCGCCTCGTCCGCCAATCCGCAGCTAACTGCCAGAGCGCGCGCGGACGAGCGGGCCGCCAGATGCAGCCGCGCTGCCGGCCAGGTGCGGCGCAGGCTTTGCAGCACGGGCAGGGTCAGCACAAAATCACCCAAGGCCCCGCCGCGCAAAATCAATACGCTGCGAGGGTGTGGCATCGTTCGTGGGGACTGGTCTCCGGTGTTCAAAGTCACCGTTTGCTCTTTCCCGATCTAAAACACTTAGTCGTCCCACTTAGTCGACTAAGTGTAAGCGACTAAGAGAGTGTGGACTAAGTGTGCAACCATTGTCTCCAGCTGGCTGCTTTTGCTAAACCGAACACCGAACACCCTAACCCCGCCCCGACAGCTATCCAGCGCGGATTTCCGCATGCAGGCCTTTAGCCACAGCTTGCATGACAGTCTCGTGCATGCGGTTGGTTTCCTCGTCGGTCAGCGTTTTTTGCGCCGCGCGGTAGGTGAGCGCATAGGCCATGCTCTTGCGTCCGGCGCCGATGGCGTCGCCACGGAAAACGTCAAAAAGGCGGATGTCCACCAGTTCTCCGGGCGCCGCCTGAAGCAACGTCGTCATCACATCTTCGTGGCGCACGGAATCGGCCACCACGAAAGCCAGATCACGAGTTACCGGAGGATAGGATGGGATCGGACGCGCTACTGGCACGTCGAGCGCATGTGCGAGCAGCGGTGCCACGGCCATTTCCAGAACGGCAATTGGCTCAGTCATGCGCCACTCGGCGCGTACAGCGCGGCTCACCACCCCCAGCATCCCGATGGGCTGGCCATCCAGCATGATCGTCAGCGCCTGGCCTGCTTCGAAAAGCTGTCCGGTACCCGGAACCCATTCGACGGCCGGCCGCTGAACGCCGGCAATTTCGCGGACCGGCAGACGCTGCGCGCTCCAAATTGCCTCAAAAATGCCTTTTAATGCGCCAAAGCTTTCTTCGGCTGTCACCGGCGCGCGGGACACAATGCCGCCGCGTCCGACAGGACCCAGCAGCCCGATTACCAGGCGTTCTTCTTCATGATAGGCGCCGCCGGGAGCCTGGCTGAAAACGCGCCCGAGTTCGAACATCGCCGCTGCAGATATCTGGCGCGCCTTGTTGCGGCCCAGAGTTTCGATCATCTGTGGCAGCAGCGAATCGCGCAACATGGTGTGATCGGCGGAGAACGGATTCGGCAGTTTCACGCGGGCTGCCGGGTCGCCTGCCGGGCACAATCCCAGCAGCCGTTCCGAAACGAAGGTATAGTTCATCGTCTCGTTCAATCCGAGTCCGGCCAGCCGCGCACGCAATTGCTCGCGGGCGCGTGTCGGACGGTCGTCCGCCCCTTGGACGATCCGCGCCGATGGCGTCGGCGCCGGGATTTTGTCCAGCCCGTGCACACGCGCCACTTCCTCGATCAGGTCGACCTCCTGCTCCAGGTCCACTCGGAAGCTCGGCACCGCCACCGTGCAGTCTGTGTCCGTCGTGGCCGCTACCGGCAATTCCAGCGCCTTGAAAATAGCCGTCATTTCGCGAGCTTCGAGTGGAATACCGAGCAGTGCCTGTGCCCGCGCCCAGCGCATTGCGACGGGCCGCAGCGCCGCCGGCGGGGGCGGCCCCGGCGAGGACGGCGGCGGCGGCGCGGGGGAGTGGGGCCCGCTGGC
>JBAXJV010000159.1:0-6781 GCA_037137675.1 bacterium
CTGTATCGGAAAATCTCGTCGTGATAGCCCAGGTACAAGCCAGCATCCGTCCGGGGATCGTGGAGATCGATCCAGGGCATGGTCATGCCAGGGTAGTCGATCGACCACTCCGCCGCTTCGGCTCCCAGTCCCTGTGCCCCCGGAAATTCACGAAACAGGGCGTGGGAATGTTCGCACGAGATATATCCGGGAACAGCAGTCTTCGCTTCCCGATCCTTGCCGAACTGCGTCCAGCCGCCCAGACGGGGGAACCAGAATTCCGAAATGGCCTGTGGCTCGTGATTGACAAGCCGGGCGCGAAAACGGATCTCATTCTCCTTGAGCTCGATGTCATAGGAGAGGTCGATCCGGAATGTACCTTGTGGCGAGGTCAGTCCCGAATAACAGACCGTGACGATGTCTCCGGTTCGCGACAACGTGGAAGGGGGTTGTTGCATGCCTTCGATGTAGTTGCATTGATAGTCTTTGAGCGGCAGACATAATCTGAAATTCGCCACAAGACGTTTCTCGCCGATCAGGTCACTGCCGGCAGCTTTCGCCAGCAGCGACACGACTGCGCCCGTGGATTCGTCGATCTGCACTGCAAAATGGTTGTTTTCCAAGAGCATGATTTTCTCGTTTTCCGGTTCCCCAGCACTCTATCGACATGGTCCTATTCGTAGTGTCCGTGATCGATGGCGGCTTTTGCGGCGGCGAGCAGGTTTGCGGGTGGCGTGTGACGGGCGACGGCACACGCGCTGCCCAGGACATAGCGTCCGCCCGGCTTGCCTTCGTTGACACATCGACTGGCTTCTTCGTAGACCTGTTCCGGCGTCCCGTTGAGCAGGGTCAGGCAACTGATCCCGCCCATGACGGTGAGCTGGTTGCCGACTTTCTCTTTTGTATGCCGGACGCTCATGCCGCAGGTGGGATCGATGCCATCCATGCCGTCGATTCCAGTAGAAGGCATCAGATCCAGAAAGGGGTTGTAGTTGCCGCAGCAGTGTTTGTAGCAGAGAACCCCGTGGCGATGAATCTCCTGGGCCAATTCCCGATAAGCCGACGCGCAGAAGTCTTCGTACGTTTGCGGTGAAATCACACTGCCGGATGCATAGGAATCGCCGAAGAGTACGGCGTCGACCCCGAGTTTGATGAACGCCTTTGAGATTTCGACGGAAATTGCAACGGCCTTATTGATCAGGGCACGCGCAAGATCCGGGTCGTCATAGAAGCTGAGTAACGCCGCCTCGGGGGTGCCCATTTTCTGCACCATGAAATTCAGCGTCTGTCCAGCGCATACGCCCACCGCGAAGAGGTTATGCGCGTGTGCCTTCTGAATGCCGACGGCGACGTCTTTTAGAAAACCACGCTGAAGGTATTCCTCGGTTGTCAGCACGGGAATGGCACGGACATCGTCCATGGTGCTGACGGGGGCGGGCTTTTCCAGACGCTGCAACGTGCCGCCCCCCGCAAGATCATACTCGCCGTCGCGGTGTCCGGTTCGCCGGTCGTATTGAAACAAGCGGTCATCTTCCTTGCGCACAACCTTCTGTTCGTACCAACTTGTCTCCGGGCCGGGAAAATTCCGGACATGATCCGATCCGTAGCGCAGGGATGCATTGAGCATGAATTCCGGTGCCAATGCCGGGTTGATCAGCACATCTTCAAATCGCTGATCGCAGGCGAAACACGCGTGGTCGAGATAGATGGTAGGCGCGAAGGGCACACGGTCGGGCATGCGCCCGGCAAGGGCGGCCTGCATCCGTCCTGCTGAAGTCATGGGCGTGGAATTTCTTGCGGCGGCGTGTTTCGTCGGCATCAGTGCCTGGGTGTTCATTGGAATTCCTTATTCAGCGATCGCATTATCCCTTGCCGTGCACTTTTTTCCAGTCGGCTTTCATCTTCTTCATTTCCGGGTTCAGCTTGATCGGCCGACCGGGGCACTGGTTCTTTTCGTCAAAGAGCCAACGGCCGAGATTGTCCCGCAGGACCGGCATTCGCTTTTGTACGGGAGGGGGCTTAATGGCTCGCGTGGGCTTGTCCGCAAACCAGTAGGCCACGGATGACATCTCGTTGGCCATGTGATTCCCATGCCCGTGCTCGATCGTGACCTTGATCTCTTTCTGGAATCGGACGGGATTCTCAACATGAAAGACGTAGCTGGTTTGGTAGGCGCCTTCTCCGGACTCCCAGGTAACACGGGAAGGAACAACCATGGTCCGCCCCTCGAAAATGGAGCTTCCATTCCGAAGGAAAGCGTTATCCTGCATACCCCAGGCTTGGTTCAGGTAGTCCTCTGCCCCTGTTCCGTGAAGATCCGGTGGCCACTTGTAGCCGTCCACCCAAATCATGTCATCACCTTCGCCCCACCAGTCTCGCCGGAAGTTGGTTACGCTTAGATTACATCCGAGGTAATGACCACGTCCCTTGGTTTCCAGGATAACGTAGTTGTTCTCCCAAGCCATTCGTTCTTTATTTACGATATTGACGAGTGCCATGTTGGAGGTAATCTCGGGGCCCCAGCCACCGAATGGATTGGCTCGGCGGAACTCCGCGTGAAAATAGCCCACATCCTCCGGCAGTTCGTTCATCGTTTCGTAATCGATATAGAAGTATTGACAGTGGTTCTCTTCGCTCTCGTTGATCAGTTCGATTACGGCCCGTTCCCTGAAGGGCATCGGTATATACGAATTCAATGCACAGCCCTTATTGAACTGATAGTCGAATCGCGTAGAAGCGGTGAAGAATTGCGATTGATACGACGTGACCATCCCATGGCCCAGGCCGAAAAAATCGCCCAACGGGCATAGCACGCTGGGGAAGGCCGCATTGTCCCAGGTAATGCGGATCAGGCATTCACGATAGTGCTTTTCCTGGGTCATCCAGATATGCGTTATCTGACCCGGGCCTTTGATGTCAGCCAGAACGCGGGTCTCCCCGGGACCGATCACCCACGCATCCGCATTGCGGCCGGTCAGGTCCCATGAAGAAGCCCGACCCGTCTTCCGGTTTCGAATCCGTGTGATCTCTGACAGCATTGGCATCTCCTATCGAAAGCGTAATGCAAACAAATCAGCATCCTGCATGACAAACCGCAGGCGCACTGACTGCCCCGCGAGCTGGTCCAGAGCGGTGCCGTGTTTCCATGCCACGGTGTGCTCGATTTTGTCGCCGATGATATCCAGGCACTCATCCAACGAATATCCCGGAACGGGAGTGCCGTTGGCATCCTGAATTTCGACGCGGACGCGACCGGCGGCGCTGGTGCTGTAGTTGATGACGAGTTCACTTCCTTTAAAACGCAAGGGGCGCGTCCCCATTTCACCGCCCGCGAGCGGGGCGTTGACCGCCGCAAAACCGTCCGTGCGCAGGACATACCGGTCACCGCTGTGATCGTGGTAGATGGACATTTCCGTCGGGGAGGTGGGGACAACGTTCAGTGCAACGTAGTTCGCCCGGTTACCCCAGCGGTCGGGATCGGGGCCCGGACGTATGAATGCCTCCTTGAAGATGCGGGAATAGGGGGTATTGCCGCGGGCCGTCATAAACATGATGTCGGTGCTCTCGCCACGATTCGCCATGAAGCGCGTGGGGGTGGCGATGTAAATATGCGGCGCACGGAAATAGGGGTGCGTCTGGCTGGTGTAGAGGTGTTCGTCCGGTTCGTTGGGACACAATATCTGGGTTGGCCCCCAGTTGCGGTAATCCGTCGAGGTGACGCGGGAGATCGACCGTTTGAGCGCCGGCGTCCAGGCGAACGAGGCGCCATCGGACATGAACCACGTGCGGAAATAGCAGGCGTAACATTGTTCGTGCTCCGACCAGAACGAGACATTCTGCGAATCGAAGCCGAACTCGCCCGCGGCAGATGAAGGAATGACGGGGTCCGGTGAGAGCTTGCGCCAGTGAATGGCATCCGGCGAAACATAGGCGTAGAGCCCGCCCTTGATGTCGGGCGGTATGGCGGCGGGGTCCGTTTTGCGTGTAATTGTAACGGCCTCCTCGTGAAGACCGGCAAGGGCTTTGAAACGCTCATCGGTCGGGACTCCGGGGCGGGTGTCGAGGAAGGGTGAAAAGGTATGGCAGGCCGGTGATTCGCGGAGGACGCTGTTGTTGGCGGTGCTGCCATTCACGTCGATCACGCCAAGTTGCGGGGATGTCCATTCATGACCGTCGGCGCTTTCGGCATAGCATGTCATCACACCGGGATCGCCATCGTAGTGTTTCCCTTGATAAGCCGGAACGGGGGCGCGATATAGTGCTCGAAAAACGGCGCCATCCTTGATTACGGTGGCATACGCGCCCACCAGCGGGCTTTTCGCGCGCGGCATCTTCTGCGGCCTCTGCAGTTGCAGGCGAGTGCCGTCCATGTGCTCGATCAGATAGTCATCGATCATCAGTTCCAGCCTGGAGCCGATATCGCAGAGTTGTTTTGAATCCGAACACGGTTTGTTGCTCATGGCTTGTCGCACTCCTATTTAAGATTCATCGCATACAAACGAGGGCTGACGTCGCCCAATCGTCGAATCCGAACCTGAATTTGCACGGTACGCCCCTTTAACTCGGTCAACCCAGGTCCCGGCCAGACGATCGGACAATCCAGCCCGTCGGGGCCCGTAACCTGACCCGCGCCAAAGCCCGGGATGGGCCGGAACTGTTCATCCAGCAACTCGACGACAAGTCCTGTGACGCCATCGGCATTGAGTGTCAGCGCCCCGCCCCCTGCCGGAATCACCATCGGGGCCGTGCAGACAGCGCCCTCATTCGCACCCGGATTCAGCGCCAGCGCGCCCCAGCGGTCGCGGGGGAGTGTGGCCAGGGCAACTTCCCCGGAATAGTGCTTGAAGTTATTGTCGGCCGCCCCCCCCCCGCCCACATTGCGCCAGCGTCCATGATAGATGCGTGTCTCATCGCCGACATTCAAGATGCCGTTGGCCTGACAGAGGATCGTGTTGAAGTTGTGGCCGGGCACCGGCGTAACCAGCGAGTCTTCGCGCCGCAAGAAGCGATGGCCCTTCACCGGCTCGCGGAAATGAACCCCATCGTTGGAAACCAACAGCCCAAAATCGCAGGAAATCTCATTGAACGATTTCTCGTCCCGTGAGTTATGCCAAAGACCATAGAGCCCGACACACACGTTGCCTAAGCTGGTGGCGCCGACGCCCAGGTGGACCTGATCATAATCCCCGTACATATCGCGCTTGCTCCGGTCTTCCGGTTCGGCCAACGCAAAGGCTTCGGCCATCAGGTCTGGCCAGTTCGCAAAATCGGTCGTGGCATGCGCCACCCCGGTCCGTCCGCACGGGGTGCCGCCCTCAGCGCAATAGCCGGCCCAATTGCCCATGACATGATGATGGATGATGTATTGGCCATTGTGCCTGATGAACGAGGAGGGTTCGACAAACTGATTGAGGAAAGGAATGCCGATCACCGTCCAACAAAGGCCGTCCGGCGAAACGGCCAGCGCGGTCGTGGGGGTCTTCCCATTTGCCTCGATGAGGGGCTCGGTCTGTTCAGGGAAGAACTGGTAGGTCATTTTGTAGCGGCGCGCAGGATCAGGGTCCTCCTCGTCCTTGATGACGATGGCGGTGCAGACCGTGGTGTGCGGTAAGGCCAAGGCGTTATTTTTACGGCTCCCCTTGAAGAGCACCTGCCCGAGCGCAGGCTTGGTCCAGGTGATCCCGTCGTTGCTCTCGGCGTAGCAGAGGGGGCCCATGAACAGGGGCTCCGCATTGGCGCCGACCCCGCGATATTTCGCCAACTGTTGCATCATCTGCGGCGGCCAGTCCGGATTCTTGCCCCAATGAGCGGCGTAATACCACATCCGGTACTTGCCCTCATCGTGCAGGACGGTCCCATAGAAATGCGCCGCCAAATTGTCCGGCGCATTACTATCGAAAGAACTGGGCTTCAGCACTGCCTCCGGACGCACCCTGGGTTGGCTGAGATAAAGCCCGACATTCTTGCGGAACGGCACAGACACATCATCAATCGCCAGATAGATCTCATTCTTCATTTTTGACATGACACCCTTTCGGACTTAATTCACCTATTCTCTTTACTTCGGGACTTCATTATCTGGCGTGGTGATTCATGATCAAATTCCTTGATTCATAATTACGTAGCCGCCCAATTACTTACATGCTTCTTGAATGAAATGATATATATTTCACGCCTTATTCCAGACATCATCCGCGTTTTTCTTCCAGAAAAACGGACGGATGATATTTTCCGCGAGCCGGGGAACGACCGCTTTCACTTCCTGAAACAGGGTTGCAGGCAGAGGTCCTTTTTCAAGCAACTTCCCGTTCTGCCGGAGCTGGTTGGCATTGTCGACCCCGGTCAAAATACTGCTCACCGCCGGATTGCTCAGGACAAACCGGATGCAGAGTTCCGTCATGCTCAGGCCGGCATCGGCCGCCAGTTTCCCCAATCGCCGACGCACAGGAATAACCTCGCTCAGATCCGGCATGATTTTGTCTTCCGGCATAATCAGAAGCCCCTGTAAATAGGCACTTCGGGTGAAAACGGAAACTCCGTTCGCCTGGGCTTTGGGAAAAAAGGCATCAAACCGCTGGTCCATAATATTGTAAGGCAGCTGGACATATTTGATCCCGCGGGCAATGATGTCGTCACAGTATTGATTCGTATCCAGAGAAATTCCGGCGCCACCAATAAGCCCTTGCGTCTCTAACTTTTTCAGGATTCCAACATATTGGATATCAGTTTCAACGTGGATCAGGCAGGCTCCGAGCCGCTCGATTCTCAAGCGTTTCAGTGAAGTTTTCACGCTTTCGACAAT
>JBAXJV010000160.1:0-6747 GCA_037137675.1 bacterium
AAGGGTCTGTCGTTAAAGCAGAGCGTTATCGCCTTTCCCTTCTGAATCCTGAATCCTGAATCCTGAATCCTGAATCCTGACTTCTGAATACTTGAGTAGTTACGAATTTCGATCTGAATCCTTTCTGAGCATTAACGGTCCATGATTGTAAAAGTTAAAACGATCGGGAACCGCAATCTGGGCGTCCTTCCCGATGCGGTGTCGTCGCACCGCAGGGCGCTCGTGTTGACGCGCCAAATGGAAAAGCTCAACCCGAACCCGAAGCCACGAGGCTTTGTGTTTAAAGCGCGTACATGGCGCGACTATGAAATCTGGCGTGCCAGTCAGATAAATCCCCGCCTCTGGTGAAAGATGCAAGAACGCACGCAAGATCCCCTGCTGCTTGTCTGCTCTTTGCTTAACAAGCATGGTGTCCGGTACCTGATAGTGGGTGGACATGCCTGTATTCTTCATGGTTTGGTGCGCACAACCGAGGATGTGGACATTCTGATTCAGGACGACGAGGAGAATTTCCGCCGGGTGATCGCCGGTCTTTCTGAAATGTCGGACGGCGCGGCGCGGGAATTGACGATCGCTGATTTGCGCGACAATGTAGTGGTCAAAGTGGCCGATGAGGTCGAGGTGGACGTCAGCAAATCGGCATGGACGGTTGCCTATGCGGACGCCATCGCCGATGCGGAATCGGTTGAAATTGACGGCATTCGGATCCCTTTCGTCAGCCTCAAGCAGTTGATTCGAAGCAAAGAAACCTATCGCGAGCAAGACCGAGGAGATCTGATTCGATTGCGCAAATTACTGGATCAGCGATGAATCATGATCGGCGGCAAAGGACGCCAAGGGGTGATGGGTTTCCGCGAAAGACGGTGAAGAAAGGTCCTCCTTGTGAGCTTCGCGACCTTCTGTTCAACCTCTTCCTTTTGGTTTCGACTATGCCGTGTTATCTGCCTGTGCCTGCACTCACGCAGACATGCCATGCCCCTTTTCAAGCAGCAGAAACATCTACACGCAGGGGGACAACTTTTGTAGCCGCGCCGGTAACGGCGTGGTGAGCCAATCGAAGCGCCACGCCGTCACCGGCGCGGCTACAAAACGAAAAAGGCCCCCGCCCTGAAGGGCGAAGGCCTGTCGTTCGCGTTACGCAACGCAACGGCGCGTGAAAAACTACTGTAGGGTTCCGCCCGACCCGTTGTAAACGGTCGCGACCAGCCCTGTCGTACCGTTGAGCCACTCGGTATGACCGTCCACGCACAAAATATTTCCGCCCGCAGACTTGTGGTTGCTACCGAAGGCCGATCCCCAGGCAGCCACAAAACCACCGTTGTTGTCACATGCGATAACCTGCTGGCTGGCGTTGCTGATGGACTCGCTGAGCCCGGACACATAACTGTAGGAACAATTTCCCAAAGCTGTCAACCCCGACACGGTATGAACCGGCAGATCGTTCGTTGCGCTCGGGCACATAAACGACTTCCAGTTCATATCGCCGATGTAGGGGCTAAGGGCACCAAACCCAGTGGTTGCGGTCCATGTAGCGCCGGGGAACGCCTCGTTGTGATCCGAAGAATACATTCTCAACGAAAGCCCGATCTGTTTCAGATTGTTCGAGCAGACCACCCGGCGGCCGCGTTCACGAACCGACCCGATTGCCGGCAGCAATAGTCCAGCCAGAATACCAATGATTGCGATCACAACCAGCAACTCAATCAGCGTGAAGCCCCGAGACCGTAATCGACGCAACATCTTGCTCATGCCCGCTCCTTAATTTTGTTTTTTCGAGGCCACCGCGAAGCGCGTATGGACCAACATCAATGGGGGGCATTATGGGCTAAACCACGATTATGTCAACCACCGAAAACGGATTTTCTGTCAGTCAGTTCAGTTTCAGTTCGCATTTTACTGGCAGTTATTAACCTTCCCGAAATAGGCTGGCATGGTCCGGGGTTCAGTTGGAATACGATTGCCTGCGTGGAGGCGATTCAGGGATGGTGGGCGCTGCAGGATTTGAACCTGCGACTTCTGCCGTGTGAAGGCAGCGTTCTCCCACTGAACTAAGCGCCCGAAGAAGCTCACATACTGCCTGCTCTATCCCCGCGCTGTCAAGCGCCAGCTTGGCGCCCTGATGTGCGGCCAGGCGGTGCTGGTTCCTATGCCGGACGGCCGCTTTTCTGACGCAAAGACGGCTCGGCGAGACGCCTCGCCCTGCCTCGCGTACGATCAAGCGGTTCTTGAGAAACCGACATGGTAGGGCGAACCGTCACGGTGAGCCGCTGAGGCTGACGAGGCGACTGTCCCGTGCCGGGGAACAGAACCTTAGCAGCACATTTGGGCGGCAGAAATAGTCGCTATGCTTGACAATACATGCGGGGACGTTAGAGTCATCAAGGTTTGCACGCGCCGGCTGGGGCCGGCGTGTAAAACCGGAAAAGGATACAAAGAATATGATTATTTCAACCGAAGCGATGTTCAAGCACGCCTACGGCAAGTACGCCGTCGGCGCATATAATATCAACAACGCCGAACAGGCCATGGGCTTGTTTCAAGGCTGTAAGGACAGCAAGGCCCCGTTCATCGTGCAGATTTCCAAAGGCGCCCGGAGCTACACCGACAAGCGCATGCTGGAAGCCATTCTGCGCGCCGCCAACGAGATTTTTCCGGATGTCGTTTTCGCCGTCCATCTGGACCACGGCGACGAAACCAGCTGCATGGATTGTATCAAAAGCGATTTCTATACCTCGGTCATGATTGACGCGAGCCATGCGTCGTTTGATCAGAACGTCGAAATCACCAAGCGTGTCGTGGTTGCCGCCCACGCCAAGAAAATCGTGGTCGAGGCGGAGCTAGGCCAGCTCGGTGGAGTGGAAGAGGATATTTCAGTAGCTCAGGACAAGGCCCACCTGACCGATCCGGCTCAGGTCGAGGAGTTTGTCCATCGCACGGGCTGCGACAGTCTGGCCTGTGCCATTGGCACCAGCCACGGCGCCTACAAGTTCACCGGCAGTCAGGGGTTGCATTTCGAGGTAATCGAGGAAATTGCCCGCCGTCTGCCGAAGTTCCCGCTGGTCATGCACGGCTCCAGCTCGGTGCCGTTCGATGAAGTCCGCCGCATCAACTACTTCGGCGGCAAGCTGCGCGAAGATGCCAAAGGCGTGGACGAGAAGCAGATTACCATTGCCGGCAAGAAGGGCGTCACCAAAATCAACATTGATACTGATGGACGGTTGGTCTGGTGCCGTGTTCACCGCGAGCAGTTTGCGCTTTATCCGGAGAATTTCGACCTGCGTCCTCCCGGGAAGGTCTTTATGGATGAGTACGCCAAGTACATTGCACACAAAAATAAGGTGCTGGGCAGCGCCGGGCAGGTGGACGACCTGAAGAAGACGCTGAAGATCTGAACGTAGAGCAAGTTTGTTCAGGCCACAGGCTGTTAGACTGGTAGTCTAACAGCCTTCAGCCTGTCTACCTAAGTTTCCCCCATGAACTCCGACCTTTTGTTACACCGCATTCCCGATGTTGCGCGCGCGGCCGCCGAAGCGGCCGGTTTCTGCGACGGCGACCGGCTTTTTTGCGTGCGTAGCGATCTGGATCTGCAGGGCGGGGAAGCCGGGGTTTGGACAGTCGTTTCACCATCTCAAATTGCCTCATTCGTGGTTTCCGGCGCAAGTGCCGGCACCGTCATTGGCCCGTACGCCTTTGCCCAGGTGGAGAAAGTCCGCGCCCGGCAAAATGTCGGCAGCTCCTTCCTTGCATTGCGCATTGAGGGCTTGTATGTCGAAATCGCCCGCTACACCAACACCCGCCGAGAAAACTTCGGGCGCGTGGCCACTTTTCTGCAGCGCCGGATAGAAGGCAAAGTGCTGCCCGACAGCTATCTGGAAAAACCCAGCGAGCTGACCTGCCATGTCTGCCAGTTGCCGCTCCCCGGACGCGGCGCGGGTTGCCCGCGCTGCCTGCGTGGACGCGGGATCTTTTTGCGCACACTGGGGCTGATGCGCGCATACTGGCTCAGCATCGTGGCATTGCTCGCCATGATGCTGGCAGGCGTTGCGCTGGACCTGATCCCGCCGCTGCTCACGCGGACTCTGGTTGACGAAGTCATCCAGCCGCGCACGCATTTGAACTGGCTGCCGATGATTCTGCTCGGACTGGTCGGCGCCTCGGCCGGGCGTATGCTGCTGAATATTTTCATCGGGCGCACGAGCTCAATTATCGGCACTCGCATCACCCGCGATCTGCGCGAAAAGCTCCAGAAGAAGCTGCTCAGCCTGGCGGTGGATTATTATAACCGTCATTCAGTCGGTGGCTTGATGAGCCGGGTGCTTTACGACGTTGATTATTTTCAGAGCTTCGTCCAGCAGGTTGCTCAGGGCTTTTTGCTTAACCTGATGCTGGTTTTCGGCATTGGCGCGATGCTTTTCTATATGAATTGGCAGCTTGCGCTGCTCGTGATGCTGCCAATTCCGTTTGTTGTAATCGGCACAACGTTCTTCTGGCGTAATATCTACCCGTTGCACTACCGCGTCTGGGACAGCCAGTCTAAAACCGCGCAATTACTTTCCGGTTTGCTCTCGGGCATCCGTTTAGTCAAGGCCTTCGGTCAGGAGCAGCGCGAGGAAAAGCGCTTCAGCAACTCCGCCGCGTACTTGCAACGCAGCCGGCGCAACCTCGAAACCAGCATGGCGACCTTCAACCCTATTTTGGGCTTCATCTTCGGGTTGGGCGGGTTGATCATCTGGTGGGCTGGCGGCAAACGGGTGATGGAGCCCAATGGAATCACGCTTGGCACACTGATGGCGTTTTTCGGCTACATGGGCATGTTTTATGGTCCGGTTTCCGCGCTCAGCATGTTTTCAAACTGGGTGACAGGATTCCTCTCCGGTGGCCAGCGGGTGTTTGAGGTGCTCGATGCGCAGGTCAACGTGACAGACCAAGTCCATCCGGTGCGTTTGCCAGCGCCCAAGGGCAGGATTGAATTCCGTAACGTCACCTTTGGATACGATCCCTACAGCCCGGTTTTGAATAACGTCTCCCTGACCATCGAGCCGGGTCAGTTCATCGGCATCGTCGGTAAAAGCGGGTCCGGCAAGACCACGCTTGTCAACCTGCTGTGCCGTTTCTACGATGTACAGGAAGGGCAGGTGCTGCTGGACGGTGTGGACGTGCGCGAAATTGCGCAGGAGGACGTACATCGCAATCTCGGGCTAGTGCTTCAGGAGCCCTTCCTTTTCCGCGCTACAATTGCCGAAAACATTTCTTACGGCCGTCCCGACGCCGCGCCTGAAGCGATTATCAATGCCGCGCGCGCGGCCAACGCGCATGACTTCATTGCGCGCCGCCCGGCAGGCTACGACACGCGCCTCGGCGAGTCCGGCGCCGGTCTTTCAGGTGGCGAACGGCAGCGTATCAGCATCGCCCGCGCCCTGCTCTGTGATCCGCGGGTTTTGATTCTTGACGAAGCCACCTCCTCCGTGGACACCGAGTCGGAGCAGGAAATTCAGCGGGCGCTGGCCAAGGCCTGTAAAGGCCGTACGACCATCGCGATTGCCCACCGCCTTTCCACGCTCAAGAATTCCGACCAGATTTATGTGGTGGACGACGGCAAAATCACAGAGTCGGGATCCCACGAATCGCTTATGGCGCTTAACGGAACCTACGCAAAGCTTGTGCGTATTCAAACTGAACTCACCCGACTGGAGGTTTGAAATGACCACCTCAGCCCCTGTCACGCCGGGTTTTGACGACGACCGTCTCTCTAATATGGGAATTCGCTGGCTGGCTCCTGCGGTCACCTCAATTTTTGAAGGGTCCTTTTCCCTTCTGCACTGTCAGGTGAAAGGCGACACGCTTTATCGTGGCGTATTCGCCGTGCTGCTCTTCCCCGTCAGTCATCCCAACCGTTTCATTTCGCTGCGTTACATGGACACCAAGGACAAGGAACAGGAGATCGGCATTATTGATGATCTCAGCCAGTTCCCCCCCGAGGCCAAGGATCTGGTCTACAGCAATCTTCGCAAGCACTATTACGAATTGATCATTACCCGCGTCTATGCAATCCGCGAGGAGTTCAACCTGCTTTTTTTCGAAGTCGAAACCAAGTCTGCCGGGCGTCGCGAATTTTCCATGGCCTGGCGCGGCGATCGCACCGAAGACTACGGGCAGAATGGCAAAGTGCTGCTTGACGCGCTGGACAATCGCTACCTGATTTTAGACGTTACCGCCCTGCCCGCTGCCGATCAGCGCGTTTTCACCAGTTTTATTTACTGGTAGTTCCGCTGCGCAGCGCGCTGGTGTTCAGCAGCGGCAGCAGGTCGCGTCTGGCTACGGCGTTGAGGCTGAAGATCACGGCACCGCCTGCCCCGGCCTGGCGGGCGGCGTCGAGTTGAGCCAGCACCTGATCAGGGCGCAGTTGCATACGGTCGGCGCTGGCGCCAATGCCGGGTCGCATGCGTGCCGGTGACCCGCAGGCATGCACACCATCTTCGACTTGCCGGCGGAAAGTCGCCAGCGAGTCCGTGTAGATCATCGGGCATATGAAATCCAGTTCGCCAGCCCGCATCCAGGCTGGCCAGTCCTGACCGACGTCATATTTAGCCGAAGGTGCGTTGGGAAATACAGCGGCGGAAAGCTGCAATTCCGGTCTGGCTGCGCGGGTCTGGCGGCCAATGCGTTGCACGAGGGCGCGAATGCAATCGGCGCGCCATTGGCGGAAAGCCTGCTCGTCGGTCCCGCCTGCCAGTACGGCTGCAGGCC
>JBAXJV010000161.1:0-6573 GCA_037137675.1 bacterium
GAAGGTTAGTATGAGCCGCAAAGACGGCTCGGCGAGACGCCTCGCCCTACCTCGCTTACGATCAAGTGGGTTTTGAGAACCAGGCATGGGTATGGCGAACTGTCCCGGTGAGCCGCTGTGGCTGCCGAGCGGCTGTTTTGTCTAATCCAGCCCATGGTGTGCCGCAGATCGTAATGGGTCAGTCACGTGGTGATAGGGCGCTCTCGCCGGGAGCGCCGTTTGTGACTATTCACGCCCCGCCCGCTTGCACCACGCTCGGCGGCCTCGGCGATGCCGCCCTACCATAATCCACATATGTCACCGACCCATTACCGCAGATCAGTGATCACTCTTGACAACCCTCAGCCCGTTTAGTTTCATACCCGCTGTGAAAAAACTTGCCCAGTCGTTTGGGGTGGTTTCGGCGGCACTCGCGCCAACCCTGCCACCAAAAGAAAATTCTTATCTTTAGCGAGCATTACGTGATTTTACAGGGAGGCGAGTCATGAGAGATATGCGTATTTTGTTGGGATCCGGTATCATTCTTCTGCTTGCCTTGGTTTCTCCAAGTTCAGCCCAAATGACCGTTACCGCCACGGCCGGTGAAAAACAGGTTTCCCTGCTCTGGTCAAACGTGACGGGTTACACCAGCTACCAGGTTCAGAATTCGACGACCTCCGGCGGGCCTTATACGGTGCTGTCCGCCTCGCAGACCACCAACGTTTATCTGCACTCTGGATTGAGCTGGGGTGTGACCAATTATTACGTGATTACGGCCTCCACACCCACCGGCAGTGTGGTTTCAGCACAGGTGCGCCAGCCGGCCGTATATGCTTGTGCTGGTGCGGGCCATCAACTGCGGCGGGGTGGCGGCGGGCGCTTATTCGGCGGACATGAACTATGTGGGCGGCTCGGTTGTCAGCACGACGTCGAATATCAATATGACTGCGGTTGCGTCACCGGCGCCGGAAGCCGTTTACCAGTCCGGTCGTACGGGTAACTTCGAATACAACCTTTACCCGTTCAGCCGTTCCCGGGCGTATCGGCTTCGGATACAGTGGGCGGAAATCGTCAATCCCGCCACCCGCAGTTTTCATGTGTTGGTTAACGGCGTAAACGCACTGGTGTGGGTTAATATATACGCGCTCGCGAACAACACATATTACAAGGCCGTGATGAGGGAAGTCACGTTTACCCCGAATTCGTCCTCGCAAATTAAGATATCCACCGCCCAGACCGCGCCCCTTATCAATGGTATTGAGATCTATGCCATGGATGAGCCCCTTCCCAAGGCAAACATCTATCCGCGGGATGGAAGCGTGGTGGTGGATACGTCGATAGCCATTGACTGTGTGACGGTTGCGGTCAGCCGGGCCACCTCCAGCGGCGGGCCATATACCCTGTTTGCCGAGGGCCTGCCAGGCTCCGTTTACCGGGATACGAACGTAGTCAACGGAACGGCCTATTATTACAAGCTGACAGGGAAGAGCCCCTGGGGCGAGGTGGATTCCGCTGAATATGCGGCAACTCCGGGCCTCCTGTGCTACGCGTTCAACGTGAACGGGGGCAGAGTCGGACGGTTCAATGCGGAGAATGCCACGTATACGGTTGTTGGCGGAACGGCAGCGAGCGATGGTACGACAACGCCAGCGATTCCATTCGAAACAAAGGATCCGGCCGAGAGCGCTTACCTTTACAATTACTACCGAACAGGCGCGCAGACCAATGTGTTCGCGGGGCTGCTGCCGGGAGAGAGCTATCTGATCCGGCTGCATTTTTATGAGCCCACCAAGATTGCGATCAACCAGCGATTATTTAATGTGGATGTGAATACGATCCGCAAGATGACCAATGTGGATATTTTCGCAGATGTCGGCGCGAGGTTTCTGGCCTCGGTCAGGGAGTGTACGGCGACGGCTGATGTGAGCGGAAAGCTGTCGATCAGCTTGGTGGCGGCAACGGATGTGCCGATCATCAGTGGCATCGAAATCCGTCAGCAGAGTGGCGTCATGACTCCGCAAGTTCCCTTAAGCCTGATAGCTTCGGGACAACCCTATTATGTGGCATTGACCTGGACGGTTCCTGTCTGGAGTAACGGCTATACGATCTGGCGGTCCACGACGGCCGGCGGGCCCTATAGCGTCCTGGCCACCAATGTTTATGGCGATTCCTATATCGACTTTGCCCCCACAGATGGTGTGCGCTTTTACTATCGGGTGGTGGGCGAGGCGAACGGGGTCGCGGTTGATGCATCCAAGTCGTCCGAGGTTAACGCCACTTCCACCAAGGGGGCCACACAGACCGGGCTCAGCGTCCAGTATTTCGCTGGATTTACCAAGGAAGGCGTCGGGGAGCGGCTGGCGCTCGGCGGCGAGGTGACGCCGACCCTGCAAACCAACTGGGGCTCAGGGAATATCGGGTCAGCCACGGTGGGGGACCGGAACGCGAAAGTCGTGTGGAACGGAAACGTGCTGTTGAACCGGAATGCGAAATACACCTTTTACGCTAATGCGATAGGGGGGGTCCGGGTCTGGGTGACGAACGTATGTGTGATCGACAAGTGGAACCAACCGCTGGCCGGGGAGTATGCCACTGGCACCTATTACTCGGTGGGCACAACCGCTTTTTATCTGATGCGGGTGGAGTACTACAACACCAATGGGAGCGGGCAAGCGACGCTGGAATGGGAGGCGCCTGGTGAACAGATTGCGAGATCGGTGATTCCCACAGGGTATTTGCGGCCGGCAGCACTGGGCGATCCTGGTAAATGGGTGTTTCGTGATGTGGGAGTGAATGCGAATCCGGGGTTTGGTGAAATGTCGGGCTCGGTTGTCGGCCAGATCGGGATCCATGGGGCGGGGGCGGAGGGTATTGCTATTCACCAGTTTGCGTGCCAGCAAGTGACCGGGCCCTTTGAGCTGACGGCACGGCTGGCTTACTATAATGATGAAGGCAAATACCAGGCAAAATGGTTTCCCAAAAACGGGTTGGTGATCCGAAGTTCGCTGACCGGGACAAACGGGTTCGCCTATGGACTGATGCGTGGATATAACGACTCTAAGGTGTTCTACAATAACGACATAGCCGTTTCAGCAACATTTAGCTCGACGGTCGTCGCTGGAGCGGCGATTCCTGTGTATCTCCGGATGCGCCGGGAAAAGACGAATGATACCCACTACGCGATCAGTGCCGCCTATTCCGCGAATGGAACCACCTGGACGACCAATTTTCTCAGCGCGACCGGTTCAACGGAAAAAACCGTGTATGCGGGGATGGCGATGGGCATATCCGAGAGCACATTGATGTACGCCTATTACGACAATATCGAGTTGCGCCTGCTGGCTCCGGTAAGCAGCGGCACGCTCCTGATTATCCGGTAAGCCGTGGTGTTTCCTGTTTGAAACCGGGACGCCTCTCATCCCGGCTCCGACTTCATTATGATTATCGGAAATCAAAACTCACTCAGAATGCGTAGCCCACTTCCCAGCGGGCAAACCAGCCGGAGTCGCCAACGGAATAGTAATCTCCGGGTTGGAATAACTCAAACCAAAGATGCCCGCTGAGTTTATCGTTGGGCAACCAGAGATTTTTCCCTATAACGAATTCGCCTTTCACGACCTCCAGCCAGCCGCGCGTATTACCGCTGCCTGGCCCGTTGTTTTCCGGCGCCATCAGCCAGCCAACCATGGCGCTTGTCTTGAGCCAATGCACCGGAAAGGCCGAAAATCCGGCATGCGGCATCATCAGGTTCGACCACCGCGCGATGCCATCCGCATCGAATGCCAGCAGGTATAACTCGCTATACTGTGGATAGCGCGCCCACAGCGGATCCCAGCCTTCCACGGTGGTGGTGTTGGGGTTATCGCCGGAGAGGAAGTAAAGACCATAGTCTGCAGTGGGCTTGGCGGACGACTGTGGCGACAGCGGGTGAAACATGCCTGCATCCACCATAAAGGCGCAAATATTGTCGCCGCCGCGCTTCCCGAACTGCCAGGCGGATTCGAGGTTGCCCTCAGCCCAGCTGGAAAACCTTGGTATCAACCGCACTCCAACAGTGCCGATATCAGCCGCAGCGACGGCTACAGTTGAAGACTGTGCCGGCACGTCGTAGGCGGACTCGTTTTTGTAAATGAGGTAGCTTTCGAAAGGCAAATCCAGCCAGGTGTGATTTTTCGCGTAGATGAAAGCGCCGCTTTCTGTCACGTCGTCGTTGTATTTTGTGAACCCCGTCAGATTGCGGTGAGTCGAATTGATTGCCAGAGCATCCTCCGGCGGATTCCAGATGGCTGCGACATCAACGATTGTGTCCGGAAGACCTTTCCACACAGCCTTGGCGGCGTTGAAATAGAGCGTTCGCGAACCGTCCTTGGGTGTGCCTTCAAAGATCACTTTTCCGGTGCCGTAGATCAAGTCCTGCCGACCCAGGCGCAGTTCAAGTTTGTTGTCCAGAAGGTTGCGCAGTTCCAGATAGAGGCTGTCGAAAACGCCCTCGTCGGGAAAAATGTAAGTTGAGGTATTGGCGCGCCCGGCAGCGGACGGCCGCTCCCAAATGCGAAATTCATCCACAAGCCGTGCGCGGACGATCACATCTGGAAGGGGGTCCACCTCCATCCAGACGCGCGTGCGAAAACGCAGGAAATTGTTCAGGAAGTCGGTATTGTCGTTGTAGCCACGCGCATATCCAGGTGGATCTGCTGAAATCGGAATGTGATCGTAAGCCTCATGACGTATCCGTTCGTCGGCGCCAAACCGGACGGAGGCGCTTTGGTTCGTGACCGGAGCGGCGCTCGCTTCTGACCAGAGTGCCACTGCGATTAAAAACCACACACATCTGACTGATGTCCGGATAATGCCCCGGTTTTCCTGCAGCTTGACTGTCATCCGTTGATTATGCCACCAAAGCCAGCGCACTTGATAGCGGTAAAAGAGTGGGTTAAGTAGGGGGTGCATTGCAGCTGCGGTATTCACGCCCAAATCTGCGGCTAAGTACGCTGGTTCATAAATTCACTAACGTATTTAAGGGCGTCATGACCGCGCTACGGCGCACGCGGCCTGCTCTTGCCATGTGAGTGTATTTACGGCGATGTGCACTAAGGTTCTGTTTTCCGGCACAGGATAGCCACATTATCAGCCTCAGCGGCTCACCGTGACGGTTCGCCCTACCCATGTCTGGTTCTCAAGAACCACTTGATCGTACGCGAGGTAGGGCGAGGCGTCTCGCCGAGCCGTCTTTGCGGCTCAAAAGTGGCTGTCCGGTAGAATCAGCGCCGCTTAGCGGCACATTTGAGTTACGCAGGGGGCGTTGACAGGGTTAACAGGATGAAACAGGATTGTGAGGGATGGATGCGCATAGAGCTGGCGACGGCCCCAATGGGTTTGCAAAATCTTCACGGGCAAAAATGGCCGCGAAATTGTAGAATTTAAAGATGCAAACAAGAATTCAGACCATTCCGGTTGTCACGCAAGATTATGTGTCGCTGTTGCACGGCGATGACCGGATCGATATGTACGTGACCGAGCCGGCCGCGGGCGTCACAGCCTCGACCGGCCTGCTGCTGCTGCTGCATGGCTGGGGCAATGACGGCCAGGCCGCCTATGCCGGGGATAGTCTGGTCTTTGCCGACCGCTTAAATCTGGTGGTGACGCGGGTCGAGTTCCGTGACAGCGGACGCGAAGCGCGTCATCCTCCCGCCGACGTGCCGTACGATTTCTCGAAATTGCAGACCATCGATTGCCTGCGCGCCGCCTATGCCACTTTGCGCCGTTATCCGCAAATCGATCGCCAGCGCTTGATCTTGTGGGGCGGATCACAGGGCGGCCATCTCAGCGCGCAGTGCCTGATCTTTGCGCCACATCTTTGGTCGCTGGCTGTGTTGACCTGCGGCTTGTATCTCCCAATGACCTATGCCGAAAGTCTGGCGCAGGGGTTTGCGCTGGATCTTCAAGCCGAACCCGGGTCGGGATTTGTTGAGTGCGCCCTGGGCGCCGGCAACCGTTTTGAGCCGGCCGAGGAAGACATCCGCAATCCGTACCGGAATGCGGCACTCATGCCGGAGAACGTGCCGGTCATCATCATCCATGGCACGGCTGACCGCACCGTGGATATCCGGCATTCGGTTTTGCTCTACGCCCGCTTGCTGGGGCTGTTCCGGCCTGTGCATTTCTTTGCCATCGAGAACGGCGATCACGGGCTGGCATTGGCGAGGCGCTCGGAAGATGATTCGCGGCTCAAGGCGACGTTCCGCTATGCCGAGCAGGCATTGCAGGCAGCCTGCCGTAAGGGCGTTGAATTGTATCCGGCATCACCTGTGCGCATTCCGGTCCGTGGCGGCGTTTTCGAGGTGACCTATCCTGAGCCGGGCCCGATTCTGAACTGGTGCCCGTGCGCAAGTAAGCAAACCTGAAACGGATTACACAGCAGCAATATTACTACAGGCCCAGATCGGCGGTGATCACGCCCAGAAGCTGCTTGTTCTTGCCGTAGACCGGGATGGTGTATGTCACCATGTAGGTGTCGGCGCCGTCAATATCGTAGTACGGTTCGCTCCATTCGCCTTTTCCTGACTTTACAGATTTCGTATACCATTCGGCAGC
>JBAXJV010000162.1:0-6566 GCA_037137675.1 bacterium
GTATGGTCAATTCGTGTTACAATGCCCTAGACTATCATGTTGAGCAGGGACGAAAAGATCGTATCGCATTGATCTACGACAGCCCGGTAACTAAAACCGTAAAAAAATTCACGTACGGGGAGCTGCGGGATCTTGTGGCACGCTGTGCAGGGGGTTTACAGTCACTCGGAGTTGTAAAAGGAGATAGGGTTGTGATCTACATGCCCATGATTCCGGAACTGGCGATTGCCATGCTGGCGTGCGCACGTATCGGGGCGGTGCACTCGGTTGTATTTGGCGGATTTTCCGCCGAATCTCTGGCTGACCGGATCAACGATGCGGGCGCGAAGATTCTGATTACGGCTGATGGCGGTTACCGGCGCGGCGGGCTTGTGCCGCTCAAACATGACGCAGATTACGCCGTGCGCGAGACGCCCTGCGTCGAGAAAGTCATCATCGTCCGGCGCGGCAAGTTTCCCTTGCGTATGAATCCGGCACGGGACCTGTGGTGGGACGATCTCATGCAAAACGCTTCGTCCGACTGTCCGGCGGAGCCGATGGATTCGAACGACATGCTGTTTATCCTTTACACCTCAGGCACGACTGGCAAGCCCAAGGGCATTGTCCACTCGACCGGCGGCTACATGGTCGGTTGCTATGCAACCAGCAAGTGGGTTTTCGACCTCAAGCCGCAGGACCTTTTCTGGTGCACGGCGGACATCGGCTGGGTCACCGGCCACAGCTACGTTGTTTATGGCCCGCTCTGCAACGGCGCCACGATCCTCATGTACGAGGGCTCGCCGGACTGGCCGGACCGCGACCGGTTCTGGTCGCTGGTGGAAACCTACGGCGTAACGATCATGTACACAGCGCCAACGGCGATTCGAACATTCATGAAGTGGGGCGCAGAGCCGGTTGATCGCCACGACCTCTCCTCACTGCGTCTGTTGGGCAGCGTGGGCGAACCGATTAATCCGGAAGCCTGGATCTGGTATTACGAAACGATCGGAAAAAAGCGCTGCCCGATCGTTGACACCTGGTGGCAAACCGAAACTGGGCAGATACTGATCACCACACTGCCCGGCATTGACACTATGCGCCCTGGTTTTGCAGGGCGTCCGCTGCCCGGCATTCATGCGGCGATTCTGGATGACGACCGCAAGCAGATTGATGTGGGCGGCGGCTACCTCGCACTCACACAACCATGGCCCGGCATGACTTGCGGCGTCTACGGCGATCAGGAGCGCTTCGTCAAAACATACTGGTCGAAATGGCCGGACACCTATTTTACGGGGGACGGCGCCAAGCGTGACACAGACGGATATTTCCTGATCGTCGGCCGCGTGGACGACGTGTTGAACGTCGCCGGCCACCGCATCGGCACCATGGAAGTAGAATCCGCGCTGGTGGATCATCCGTCCGTGGCGGAGGCGGCGGTGGTCGGCACCGCACATGAGATCAAGGGCCAGGCCATCACGGCCTTTGTAACAATTAAGGACTCGGCATCTTCGAGCGTTGATCTCGTGCAGAAGCTCAAAGATCATGTGGTCAAGAAAATCGGCGCCCTGGCGCGTCCGGAGAGCATCATCTTCACGGCGGAACTTCCAAAAACACGCAGCGGCAAGATCATGCGACGCCTGTTGCGGGATATCGCCAACGGCAAGGTGATGGGTGACGTCACTACACTGGCCGACGCCACGGTGATTGATAAACTGAAGCAGCAGTATGCCGACAAGGAAATTTGAGCCCGGCGGCAACAAACAAGGACTGACAGAACATAGAAGGGGGTTCAATCTCATGTTTCCCATGCCCATCAAGCCTGTAACCAAGCTGGCGCGCGTCGTTCTCTGTGAATCGTTTGATCAGCGTATTTTACGCGCCGCTCACACGCTCAATCAGCACCATCTGGCGAAAGTGATTCTGCTCGGAAATCCGGATTTGCTGGAACATGCGGCCGTCGGCAACCGCACCGACCTGAAAGGAATAGAACTGTTCGACTATGAAACCACCCCGGTTCAAAAGGAAATCAAGGCCGCGCTATTGCAGCCGGGCAGCACAGGCGCACTGGACCCGACCGACCCCGTGGTGGCGGGTGCATGGATGGCCAGGACCGGGCTGGCCGATGTAGCAATTGCCGGAGCTGCCACGACGGCCACACACACCATGCGCGTGTTCCTCAAAGTGCTAGGTCTAGCCGAAGATTGCAATACGATGTCAGGCTTGTCGCTAGTGGCTTTTGAAAATTGCCAGTTCATGCGCCACCATCTTGTGGGTCTGGCGGATGTCAGCGTCGTACCAGAACCTACAGGCAGGCAATTGGCCGATATTGCCATCCAGTCAGCCGCCACCTATGAGCGGATTACCGGCGCCAGCGCAAACGTGGCGTTCCTTTCTTTCTCAACAGCCGGCAGCTCCACGCATCCATCGGCGCTACGGATTGCCGAAGCGGTGCGTCTGACGCAGCAGCAGAAACCCGACCTGAAAGTTGATGGCGAGATGCAAATCGACACAGCACTAGTGCCTGCTGTGGCGGGAATCAAGTCGCCTTCCAGCTCGGTGGCCGGCAATGCCAATGTGCTGGTCTTCCCGTCGCTCGATGCCGGAAATATTGCAGTCAAGATCTTTCAGAAGTTTTCCAATTACCGCGTGCTCGGACCGATCCTCCAGGGCACTGCCAAACCGGTGGCCTACGTCTCGCGTGGCTCATCAACTGAGGACATCGTTGATCAGGTGCGGTTGCTGATCTCATAGGCGCACACTGCAGTATCTCAAGCGCCCGCCAGCGCCTCTTGCACTTTGACGATCAAATCGTTCTTGGAGAAGGGCTTCTGGATGAAATTCACACCTTGATCGAGGATTCCGTGGTGGGCTATGACGTCGGACGTATATCCCGACATGAACATGGAAGTGAGCTCAGGGTGTAAGGAGCGCAGGTTGCTGGTCAGGTCACTGCCGTTCATTTCCGGCATAACCACATCGGTTATCAGGAGGTGGATCGCGCAGCTCTTTTCTCTGGCTAAGCGGATGGCTTCACCCGGAGTGCTTGCGGAGAGCACGCTGTAGCCTTGTTGTTCAAGCAGTAGTGCGCCCAGCTTCAATATGGCCGGATCGTCCTCCACCAGCATGATGGTTTTATGGCCGCGGGCAACAGGCTGCGCCGGAGCTTGCTTATGCATCTGCGAAACGGCGCCTTTGTGTCTAGGCAAATAGATCGTGAATGTCGTACCCTGACCCGGCTCACTTCGAACATTGATGAATCCGCTGTTCTGGTTGACGGCGCCGTAAACCGTGGCCAGCCCCAGCCCGGTCCCCTTTCCTACGGCCTTGGTCGTGAAGAACGGCTCAAAGATGTGGGACAGGTTTTTTTCATCCATGCCACACCCGGTGTCGCCGACTACGATGCGCACGTATTCACCGGTCACAAATCCGGCATGCGAAGCGCAGTATTCCTCGCTGAAAGTGCAGTTGCCAGTCTCGATTGTGATTGTGCCGACGTCGGCAATGGAGTCTTTAGCGTTGATGCACAGGTTTGCAAGAATCTGATCAATCTGGGACGGATCCAGCATGACAGGCCATATATCCGCCGCTGGCTGCCAGACGATCCGGACGTTCTCGCCGATTAGTTGCTGCAGCATTTTGAGCATCCCGTCCACGGTCTTATTCAAATCAAGCACCTTGGGCGCAATGACCTGCTTGCGGGCAAAAGTCAGCAGCTGGCGAGTCAGATCAGCGGAGCGTTGAGCCGCCTTGCTGACCTCCTCAAGATGTGAATGAATCGGCTGCTCCGCCTTGACTTGCTCCATGGCAATGTCGGTATAGCCTAAAATCACGCTCAGCATGTTGTTGAAGTCGTGCGCTACGCCGCCCACCAGACGTCCCACCGCCTCCATCTTCTGGGACTGCTGAAGCTCCGTTGCAAGCTTGCCCCGCTCCTGTTCCGCCAGCTTGCGCTCAGTAATATCCTGAAAAGTCCCCAGCACTTTTTTGGTTTTGCCGCTTTCCTGATGTGCCTGACCGACAACGTAAACCCAACGCCGGCGGCCTTGAGCAGTAACGAACTCCAACTCCACGTCAAACGGTTCGCCATGCTCAATCGCTCTTTGCAAAACTTGTTTGATAACAGGCCTGGACTCGGGAGCATAAAACTGAATGCCTTCGCTTACCGTAAGCCTGGAAGAAAGATCGTTAATTTCATGAATGCGGTATACTTCCTCGGTCCAAACCTGCTGCAACGTATCCACATCAAATTCCCATCCGCCCATTTTCGCCGTTTTACCCGTTTCGTTGAGCAGGGCCTGACTCTTTTTGAGCGCTTCCTCCACCCGCTTGCGCTCCTCGATTTCCTCGATCAGATTCGCTGTCCTTTCACTGACCAGCTCTTCCAACCGCTCATTCAACAGCCGCAAATCATTTTGTTTTCTGGCCAGCTCCACGTTTCGCTGGGCTGCCGCCTCATAGGTTGAAAGCAGCAAGGTCAGCACTTGCTGCGGGTCGGCGGGGATTAAACATTTTTTGCCGGCGTAGATGATCTCAACTTCAACACGTTCGCGCTTAATCTTGCGCAATCCTTGGCCGGCGATGATCCTGTCGAGGCTCGAAATGAGGTAATCCTCGCTGTAAGGTTTGGTAATAAAATTATCCGCCCCGCAGGCCAGCCCCTTGAACACGTCGTCGGCGTCGTTGAGCGTTGTCAGAAGAATCACAGGAATCCCGCTGGTACTTGGATCCTCTTTGATGCTTTTGCAGAGTTCGTAACCGTCCATCTCCGGCATATTGATGTCGCTGATGACCAGCGTGGGCTTGTGTCCGGCCAGAACGGCAAGTGCTTGCTTCCCGTTACCGGCAACCAGCACGCGATAATGCGATTGCTCCAGCAAGTAGCGCAACCGAGCCGCCTGCGTCGGACTATCCTCGACAATCAGAATTTCGGTCGTAGCGTCAGCGGGATGGGCATGGGGGCTCATTGCAATCTCCTTCTGTTTTTTGCCAAAGCAATCAAAGTGTTCGCGATGGCCTCCGGCGGCAGGACATAGGCTGCCGCGCCAAGCTTGACGGCTTCACCCGGCATGCCGTACACGACGGAACTGGCCTGATTTTGGGCAATCGTGATTGCGCCTTTGTCTTTCATAGCTTTCAGTTCCTTCGCGCCATCCCGACCCATGCCGGTTAACAAAACTCCTACGGTGTTCGGACCAAAGGATTGCGCAACGGAACGGAAGAGAAAATCCACCGAAGGCCGCAGATTGTTCTCGGGCGGCTGACCGCTCAGCAAAACACGATTACCATCGCTGACCCCGGTATGCACACCGTTCGCCGCCACATAGACATGGCCGGGCAGCAGCAACTCGCCGGCTGCGGCGACATGCACCGGCAACCCGGACATCTGGGCCAGCCATTCTCCGAATCCTGTCGTAAACCCCTCAAAAATATGTTGGACAATGATCAACGGAAAAGGCAGGTCCTTCGGCAGCGCAGCCAAAATGGTTGCAATCGCGGCCGGCCCTCCGGTTGAGGCGCCGATGGCGACAATGCGGATTTCGGAACGGACGGCCACAG
Organism: bacterium; assembly: GCA_037137675.1. Taxonomy (GTDB): domain Bacteria; phylum Verrucomicrobiota; class Kiritimatiellia; order CAIKKV01; family CAIYGI01; genus CAIYGI01. Next base: position 5,536 of record JBAXJV010000162.1, read on the forward strand.
CCGCGCCCGTTTGCATTTCCGCGCCCTTTTCAGCACGCCGCGGCCAGCGCCGGACCACCTTCACCTCCGCCATCAGGCGCACGGTCTCGACGAGGCTTTCCATGCTCTGCGTGAATTCCGGATGGCCAAACCCGTAAGGCCGCGCCCTCACGGCAACCGCGCCCACACCAAAAGCGCGGAGTTCCGTTGCAGCGTCCATAATCGTGGTGCTGCCGCTGACAATGATAATCGGGGTCGGATGCATTTCCATGATCCTGCGCGCAGCCTCAAATCCGTCCATGCCCGGCATGTGAATATCCATGGTAATGACATCAGGCCGGCATTCGCGAACCATGGCGATGGCCTGCTCGCCGTCATGGGCTTCCCCGACAACCTGTAAATCAGCCGCCAAGCTCAGGCTATGCGTAAGAAAACTGCGGACTACCGGCGAGTCTTCAACCACCAGAATACGGATACGCGGAAGCTCAGCAGGCCTAATCCCATGAGCGGTGCCGTGGCCTGTGCCACTCAGCGTGATTTCGGGCATCGCATCAGCTTCTTTCATAGCAATCTTCCGATTACTTCCAGCAGATTGCTCTGTTCAAAATTGCTCTTGACGATATAGGCATCAGCGCCGGCGGCGATACCTCGCTCGCGGTCCTCTTTTGCTTCGCGCGCAGTGACCAGCACAACGGGTAACGCGGCCAGCCCGGGTTCGCCGCGCAAGCGTTTAGTCAACTCGAAGCCGTTCATTCTGGGCATTTCGAGATCGGTTACGACCAGATCGAACGGCTCGCTGCGCAGCATGTTGACAGCGGCGACGCCATCGGGTGCAGTCTTGACAGCGTACCCGGCGGATTCAAGGATATTTTGCAACAACGTTCTGGCGGTGATCGAATCGTCAACCACCAGCACGCTCCTGATCCGGGCAGTCTCTGCCTGCACGCCGGACGCGCTGGCTGTCTGGCCGCAGCCATTCGCGGACTGTAACAGATCCGGCACGCTGAGAATGGGCACAACCCTGCCCATGCCGAGCAGCGTGGCGCCTGCCA
>JBAXJV010000163.1:0-6534 GCA_037137675.1 bacterium
GTCTACTTCCGCGAGGAAATCGCCGCCGGGGTCTTTACACGCAAGCTTGCGCGTCGCTATCAGGCGCTTTGGTTTGGTTCGCTGTCGGCCATGAATCTGGTGCTCGTCAGCAACAACCTCGGCGTGATGTGGGTCGGCGTCGAGGCCACGACACTGCTGAGCGCATTTCTGATTTGCATCCACGCTTCGCCATCGTCTCTGGAGGCCATGTGGAAGTACCTGCTGATGTGCTCGGTGGGCGTGGCCCTTGCTTTTGCCGGAATTCTTCTGCTGGCCGCTGCCGCCTCCGCTTCGATATCGGGGCCTGACGCGCTGCTCTGGACCTGCCTGATGAATCCGTCTTTAGCGCTCAATCCCGTGCTGGTCAAGGTGTCTTTTATTTTTATCGTGGTTGGCTTTGGCACCAAGGCCGGGCTGGCGCCGCTGCATAGCTGGCTGCCGGACGCTCATAGCCAGTCGCCCTCGCCGGTCTCCGCCATGTTCTCCGGAATTCTTCTCACAACGGCCATGTACGGCATCCTGCGTTACATTCCGCTGGTCGAAAATGCCACCGGTAATACCGGATGGGGGCGGGAAGTGCTGGTGGTGCTGGGGCTGTTGTCTGTTCTCGTGGGGGCGGCATTTGTGATTGGCCAGCAGGATGTAAAACGGTTGCTGGCGTATTCCAGCGTGGAAAACATGGGGATTATCGCCCTTGGCATAGGCCTGGGCGGGGCGGGCGTATTTGCGGCGTTGTTACATACGCTTAACAACTCGCTCTGCAAGAGTGTGTCGTTTTGCTGTGCCGGACGTGTCGGGCAAATCTATGGCAGCCTGGATATGCGCCGCATCAAAGGCATGCTGAAGACTTCGCCGCTTTGGGGCGGGGGACTGCTCGTAAGCTTGATGGCGTTGATCGGTGTCGCGCCCTTTGCATTATTCTTCAGCGAATTCTTAATCGTCCGCGCGGCCTGGAATCAGTCTGCATATTGGGCCATGGGCCTGCTGCTGTTCGGGCTCGGCCTGGTTTTCGTCGGGGTCCTGCGAAAAGTCATCCCCATGGCCTGGGAGCCACCGGAAACTGCACCGCAACCTTTAAGCACGCATCGCGTCGAAGCGCTGCTGGCTTGGACGCCGCTGGCATTGCTGCTACTGCTGGGGCTCTGGATTCCTGATCCGCTTAGAGCGATGATCACGCAGGCCGCCGCCGTGTTGGGAGTGACGCCATGACCAACTTCGCCAGTATGGCCAACGGTGGTTGCATGGCGTTGACACGGCTGCCACGGCTGGACGTGGACCGCTTCCGCGCCGCCGTGCTGGCGGAGGTAAAGGCGGGAGCCCGGCTTTCGGCTTTTTTTGCCTGCCCCGACGGCGCTGATGCGCTGCTGCTGGTAGCTGTTCTGGCCCGTGATGATCGCGGAGTGCTTGATGTGACAACCTGCTCCGTGCGGGACGAATATCCCGCGCTCACGCCCGACTGCCCGCAGGCGCAGGGGTTTGAGCGTGAAATCGCCGAGCTATGGGGGATCCGCCCGCTCGGCCATCCCTGGCTTAAGCCGCTGCGTTTCCAGCCCCGGCGATGTGTGTCTGACCGCGCCGGGAATCCATTGAAAGAACAGCCCGCCATCGGGCTTGCGCCATTCTTTTCCATGGACGGCGTGGAAATTCACGAAGTGGCCGTCGGTCCCGTCCACGCCGGCATTATCGAGCCGGGCCACTTCCGTTTCCAGTGCCATGGCGAAACGGTCTATCACCTCGAAACCGCTTTCGGCTACCAGCATCGCGGCGTCGAACGGGCCCTGGTTGGCGGCCCTGATGCGCGCACGATTCACTACATGGAGACGCTCTCGGGCGACACCACCATCGGCCACGCCACAACCTATAGCCGCATCTGCGAGGCGATCAGCCGCACTCGCGTGCCTGCACGTGGCCAGGCGCTGCGCGGCGTAGCGCAGGAGCTTGAACGCCTCGCCAATCACGTCGGCGACCTCGGCGCGCTGGCGGGTGATGTCGGTTTTCTGCCGACTGCGGCTTATTGCGGACGTATCCGCGGCGATCTGCTCAACCTGACGGCTATTCTGTGCGGCAACCGCTTCGGGCGCGGGCTGGTAAAGCCGGGCGGCTGCGGATGGGACATCACTGCGTCAGGCGTGGATGAGTTGCTGCGACGTTTGGAACAGGCCCGGCGCGATGCGGAGTCGGCTGTGGAACTTCTGTTCGAGTCGCCAACTGCGCGGGCGCGCTTCGACAACACGGGGACGCTTACCGCTGAGACCTGTCGCGAACTCGGGTTGGTGGGCGTAGCCGCTCGCGCCTGCGGCGAGGAGCGCGATGTGCGGAAAGACTTTCCTTACGGCATTTTTCAGTTTGTGCAACTTCCGGTTTGCACATGGCGTAGCGGCGACGTTTTCGGGCGCGCCTATGTGCGATGGCTGGAGATTCAGCAATCGGTGACTTTCGTGCGTGAACAACTCACGGCCTTGCCTGAGGGTGAAGTTTGCTCTGCCCCGGCAACCGGAACCCTCGTGCCCGGTCAGCTCGCCGTGGCTCTCGTCGAAGGCTGGCGCGGCGAGCTCTGCCACGTCGCCATTACTGATGCAGCAGGGCGCTTCGCCTGCTACAAGCTGGTGGACCCTTCGTTCCACAACTGGTTCGGGCTGGCCAGCGCGATGCGCAACCAGCAAATCTCCGATTTCCCGATCTGCAACAAGAGTTTCAATCTGTCCTATTGCGGGCACGATTTGTGAGGACGGGATTATTATGTGGAGTATTTTAAAAGCGCGTTGGTGTCAGGGCTACCGCACGGCCCCTTATCCGTCCCGACCGCCGGCGCTCCCCGACCGTTTTCGTGGCCGGCCGGAGTTGGCCGCCGGACTGCCTGACACAGCCTTTGTCCCCGCCGCTGCCGTCTGTCCTACGGGCGCCTTTACGGCTGCGCCCGGCCTGTCTCCATCTCTGGACCTTGGTCGCTGCCTGTTTTGCGGGGCCTGCGCTGCCGCCTGTCCGGCGGGCGTTAGTTTTACTGCTGAGCACCGTCTGGCAGCGCGCCGGACGGAGGATTTGCGCCTGATTCCCGATCGGGCGCCGTCCCGTGCAGTACCCATGGAAGACGCTCTGCGCCGTCTTTTCGGCCGCTCGCTCAGGCTCCGTCAAGTCTGTGCCGGCGGCTGTGGCGCCTGCGAAGCTGACAGCAATGTGCTTGGCACACCAACCTATGACATGGGGCGCTTCGGGATTCAATTTGTGGCTTCCCCGCGCCATGCCGACGGACTATACGTAACCGGCCCCGTGACTGAAAATATGCGTCTTGCCTTGCGCAAAACCTACGATGCGATGGCCAATCCCAAAGTCGTGATCGCCGTCGGCGCCTGCGCTATCGGAGGCGGCCCCTACCGCGACCATCCCGAAGTCCATAACGGGGCAGCCTCCGTAATTCCTGTGGACCTCTTGATTCCAGGGTGCCCGCCTCATCCTTACACCATTCTGGATGGGCTCTTACGCTTCCTCGGTCGCATCCCGTAAGGTATTCAGAATTCAGGCTCTTGAATCATGACTCTGGTGGAATATGGAAGGCTTCGACAACCCAGTCGTTGTAGGTCATGAAACGCGCGCCGGGGGCAAGCGCGGCCAGCAGCCGTTCCAGGCGCTGCCACAGGCGGACACCGTCGGGGCGCGAGATGTAACGCGGCAGTCCGGTGGATGCAAGGTCAGTAAACTCCCATGGGTGGAAGACCAGCGCCAGATAGCCATCATGGCGTAGCGTTTGGCGTGCAAGTTGCAGATAAAACGCAAACGGGAAGTTCTTGAAGCTCAGCCAGAAAAGTGGCAGCCGTACGCCGGGCGTCGCTGAAACCGGTATGCGAAACAGGCCATGGTCCAGCCATGGAGTGCGGGGGCGGCGGTAGTTATTGTAACGCCCGGGAATCCAGACTGGATTTTCGGAGGAGTCGTAGCGATAGCCGGCGGCTTTAAGTAGCGCTGCGTCGGTGGCCATGAAACGCGCCCGGCGAAATCCATGCACCGGAACGCCGCTGATTTTTTCCAGCGCGGCACGTGCCCGGCCTGGGTCGCCGGAACTCCACCCGGTGTGCGTCCATCCATGTGAAGCAAGTTCATGCCCTTCGCCCACGATGCGTCGCAGCAGTTCCGGGCGGGCCTGAGCCAGGCTGGCCGTGGTGAAAAATGTGGCTGGCACACCCACCCGCTTTACCCCGTCCAGTACGCAATTGCAACCTGCGGCGCCGGTGGCGATGGCTTGCGCCGGATCCACCGCGCGGCCGAAATCACCCGGGGTGTCAAATTCCTCAGCGTCAAAACTTAACAATATGGCCGGCGGTTTGTTGCGTGCCGCTTCCATCAGGCAGGGCCCTTTGTAATCATACAGTTCAGCGTCGGGCCTGCGGCGAGGGCGGGATGGTCACTGCCCATCAAGCTGCGCACAAAGCTCGGAATGCCGGAGGTAAAACTCATGCGCTTGCCGGTATGCGGATGGTCAAAGGAGAGTGACCAGGCGTGCAGCGCGAGGCGGGAATAGCCGTCTTGGGAGTTGCCATACTTTTCGTCGCCCACCACGGGGTACCCGAGATTGGCCAAATGCACGCGGATCTGGTGTTTGCGGCCGGTCAAAATCGCGACTTCCAGCAGGCTGAAGCGCCGGACGGATTGAATCACGCGATAGTCTGTGCGGGCGAGTTTTCCCAGTACGTGATCGGAGGTCGCATAAACAACATACGCCGAATTTTCTGCAAGATAAGAATTGATCGTGCCCGTCGGTTGAATTGGCGTTCCATGCACTCCCGCCAGATATTGTTTGGTGGTTGTTTCCCAGTGATCCTGCAGCGTGCGCTGGGCGGCCTCGTGTTTGGCAAAGACCAACAGCCCCGAGGTTTCACGATCCAGGCGATGCACAATGAATACACGGTTGCGGGAACGTATGCAGCCCTTGCGGACATAGTCTGTCAGTAAATAATACGCTGTCCGGGTTTCCTCGTGATCTGTGGCTACTGTCAGCATGCCGCAGGGCTTCTCCACCACGATGATGTCGCGATCATCATGCAGGATGCGAATTCCTGCCAGAGAACGGCGGCTGCTGGAAGGGCGGGCGTTTGATTTCGCAGAACTCGGCCTGTCCGCTGGCGAAGTTGAGATTTGGCGTATGGGTTGCTTCATTAAATCACAGTCATGGGTTTGTTGAGGCAGTTTGCGGTGCGACCACTGCGCTTGTCAACAATCTCCGCTTTTCCACTTCAATTTTCACGGAAGCATTGAGATTAGCCTTGGCAGAAACGCAAACGCGGGTTTACTCTATTTCAGCAGTTACGGTCTGCGCAGTATTTTCATGGGCGATAGAATCACTTGCCCCCGTGCTGCGCCTGTGTACGGATGAACTATGACCTTTTCTTCTCTTGAATCAGCAGCTGTCCGGTCGGATGACCGGGAGCTGATACGTGCCGCAAAGACGGGCAATTTGGCGGCATTTGAGGCTTTGGTCAGCCGCCATGAAAGGCGGATTTACAGCCTGGCCCACCGCTTGACCGGCTCTGAGCACGACGCTCAGGATGTAACGCAGCAGACCTTCATAAGTGCCGTAAGGAACCTTGCGGGTTTTCGTGAAACCTCGGCGTTTGCCACCTGGATTACCACGATAGCCGCAAACGCGGCCATGAAGGTTTTGAGAAAGAGGCGTGGTTTGCCATCCATATCTCTGGATCAAGCCATCGCGCCGGATCAGGACGGTCAGATCCCGCACCCGGAATACATCGCCGACTGGCGCGAAACCCCTGACCGTCTGGCGCAACGCGCCGAAACACACCAGCTGCTCGATGCCGCCATATCCGAGCTGACCCCGGCGCAGCGCGCCGTGTTCCTGCTCCGGGATGTTGAGGGAGTGCCGGTTGCGGACACTGCCAGGACGCTGGGAATCAGTGAGGCCAATGTGAAAGTCCGCCTGTTGCGTGCACGGATGCAGTTGCGCGAACGCCTGACCCGCGTTTTTGGTGACGAAAAGCGTCGCTACAAGCCAGAATCGCACCTGCCAGCGACGAATTTCACCAAGCACTGACAATAGACCACAGACGACAGACGACAGATCACAGACCACAGACCACAGACCACTGACCACTGAACACAAAGCACTGATCACCGACCACTGATCACCGAACACCTATTTACAAGGAGAACGCCCATGACAAAGAAACGCATCACGACCCATGCGATCGGGGGCAAGCACGGCGCCACCTGCAGCGAGCTGCTTGCAATACTCAATGAGTACGTGGATGGCGGCGCGTCCCCGTTGATCTGCAAGGAACTGGAAGCCCATTTCGCCGGGTGTAATCCGTGCCGGGTTGTAGTTGATAATGTGCGCAAGACCATAACTCTCTACCGCAACGACAAGCCTTGCGAGCTGCCAGCCAAATTCCGTGACCACCTGCACACCATTCTTCGCGACTGCTGGAAAGCGGCCGGACCAGACAAGAAGCGCCCCAAAAAAACATAAGCCATTTCACTAGCGTCCCATGGGACGCAGGCTGTTAGGCTGTAGGCTGTTAGACTGTT
>JBAXJV010000164.1:0-6455 GCA_037137675.1 bacterium
TGTCTTGCCGTTCTGCCATGACAGCTTTTTGGCTGAGATCAGGAGAGCTCTCAATCCGGCACTGCTGACATACTCAACCCCGGCGAGATTTCAGACCAGACGGGAAGTGCCAGCCCGGACTGACGCAGCGACGCTATGAAGAGAAAGTGGCAGAAGCGGGAATAACCGTCAAGATCAACACCAGGGCAGACGCATCTAAACACTAAGCAAATTGAAGCCTGCAACTTAATCGAACCGCAGATTGACGAATAATGAACCGCAGAATATCGAAGTCAATGATATTGCCTTCATGATTCGGACCTCGTTATTCGTCAATCTGCGGTTTCCGGTGACATGTCGGGTACGCGATTTTGATGCGTTCGCACTCGCGAAAACGGCTTGTGCCTAAATGAAAGGCGGCGTAGCGTGTGATTTGGATGTTGTGCCTGATGAGTCAGGCAGCTGAAGGCCATCAGTAATGGCATAAAACCGGAAATAGCATCCGGGTAAATAATGAAGGAAAAGAAGATGTTATCCCTCCGGATCAGGGGCCTCATCATGTTGGTTGCCGTGTGGGCCTGCGCCGGTCATAGACGAGCGGCGCCCGAACCGCTGGTCAATTCCAGCGAGCGAATCGTTTTCTTCGGAGATAGCATTACCTGGATGGGGCTCTACACGATACCCATCGCCAGCTACATGACGCTCCGGCATCCGGAGATCACTCGGGGTGGATCTTGCACCCTACGCCGGGCCCTGGCTCTTTTTTGCCGAGAAGGTCAATCAGTGGGAAAGCAACCTGCAGCAGAGGCGGCGCTCTGCCCGGGAGCGCGGGGACGATTTGCCGCACTGGGTGCCGGAAGCGCTGATGTCTGAAGCAACTGCGTTGTATGCGAAAATCGAAGCGGCGCTGAATGTTGACGCGAGCCACCGGGGCGACGTCATGAAAGTTGCGCCAACCTGGCAGTGGACGTTGAAACTGTTCGAAGCAGCAAAAAAAGTAGACAAGGTGGTGGCGGATAAGCCGTCAGTCAGCCAGAACTCAGAGTCGTAATGAAAAATAAATTGGCGGTGACGGAAGCTGGCTTGATCCTGAACGTGCACCCGCGCGGAACCGATCAGCACGGAGGCGGTATCCCGCCGGTTTCTGCGGAGCAGGACTCCGCTCCTTTGACCAGCGTGGCCTCGGCGCGTGATGCCATTCGGCGGCACAAGGAGGCACAGGGCGGCCTGAATCGCCCGGTGACGGTGATAATCCATGCCGGCGTTGATGAACTCGCGGAGCCGCTCATCTTCGGCCCGGAAGATTCCGGCACTGCCGACGCGCCGGTCCGCTACATCGCTGCCGCAGGCGCGGCGCCCGTGCTCTCGGGCGGGCGGCGCATTGGCGGCTGGCGGGAGACACAGCACAACGGGGTACGCTGCTGGATTGCGGACCTGCCTGAGGTTGCCGACGGGCAATGGAACTTCACGCGACTGTACGTGAACGACACGCCGCGCCAGCGCCCGCGCCTGCCGGAGGCCGGGTTCTACCATTTCACCGGGCTGGCGGGGTTTGACGATACGGGGATGCACTGGCACCACGGACCTGACCGCGCCAATTTCGCCCCTGGTGAAATCGTCGCCTGGCACAACCTGCAGGACGTCGAACTGATAACGTATCAGCTCTGGTTCGATACCCACCACCGCATCACGTCAATCGATGCGGAGAATCACGTTGTCAATTTTCATGACAAGAGCCTGGGCAGCCTGCGCGACGAGCGCAACGAGTTTGCCAGATATTTTGTCGAGAATGTCTTCGAGGCGCTCACTACCCCCGGGCAGTGGTATCTGGATCGCCCCGCTGGACGGTTACACTACCTGCCGCTGCCGGAGGAGACGCTGGACGGGACCAGTGTCGTGGCGCCGCGCCTGGAGCAGCTACTCATCCTGCAAGGGGAGAGCGGGCGCCGGGTGCGCCATCTGCAGTTTGAGAATCTTACATTCGCGCACCAGCAGTGGACCTTGCCGGACGGTTGGCCAGGGTTTATGCAGGCGGCTTACAACGTGCCGGGAGCCATTATTCTCAACGGCGCAGAGGCCTGCGCTTTTTATGGCTGCACGGTTGAACACATCAACGGCTACGGCATCGAGGTGCTGGCCGGCAGCACGGAGAACAGCATTGCCGCATGCGTGTTCAGCGATACCGGCGCGGGTGGAATCAAGATCGGGCACGAGGAGATGCGGCGCAAGGACGAGACCGCCTCTGGCGTGTCTAACCCGCTCCCTCCTGCAGGGGGTGCCGTGCCGGCCATCGCCACCATCGTCAGCGACTGCACCATTCGCGACTTCGGCCACATCTATCCGAGCGCCATCGGCATCTGGATCGGCAACAGCGGGTGGAATCGAATCGCACACAACGAGATCTTCGACGGCAACTACACCGGCATTTCCTGCGGCTGGACCTGGGGTTATGCGCCGACACACACCGTGGGCAACCGCATCGAATATAATCATATTCACCACATCAACCACCGGGCGATCCTGAGCGATAACGGCGGCATTTACCTGCTGGGCACCCAGCCCGGCACGGTGTTGCGCGGCAATGTCATCCATGACATCTCCTGCTATGGATATGGCGGATGGGGCATCTATCCGGACGAGGGGAGCTCCGAAATACTGGTGGAGAACAATCTGGTGTTTAACACGAAAAAAGCCTCGTTTTTCGTCCACTACGGACGCGATTTGATGGTGCGCAATAATATCTTCGCGCTGAGCCGGGACGACCATATGAGCCTCGGCAAGCGCGAGATGCATCGCTCGACCACCCTGGTCGGCAACATTTTTCTACCGTGTCACGGACGCATCGGGGGAACGGAACACCTCAAAAGCTGGGCCACGACACATTATACGATGCGCGACAACCTTTATTGGACGCAGGACGGCAGCGCGCTGACCTTCAATGGCATGACCCTGCCGCAGCAACAGAAGCTGGGACAGAATATCGGCGCGGTGGTCGCTGACCCGCTCTTTGCAGACGCCGCAGGAGGAAATTTCGCCTTGCGTCCGGATTCCCCAGTGTCCGCCATCGGGTTCACGCCGTTTGACTGGTCCGCGGCAGGACCGCATAAGCGTGTCCGGCAACCGCTGACCTATGCGGAATATCTTCAAAACAGCCCTGTGCCCTCGGCCGATGTGCCGATCGTGCGCACCTGCATTGAACTGGTGACTCCGGCGGCCGAAGTCCAGCGCGCCGAAACGGTGGAATACGCGGTCACCATCGTCAATGTCGGACGCGCGGCGGCCCATGGCATCGTAAAGGTGAGCGCTGGTCCGCCGGAAGCGCTGAAGGCGAACGTGGCGCGCGCCATCGAATTCACGCTCGTCCCCGGCGCGGAATTATGCGAACACGTGAAGATTGACTACGTGCTTGACGCGCCGCAATTCTGGCTGGAAGCGACGGGTGAAGGTGACGCCGTGATCGGCGCGCGAAAGTTATCGCTGCGCGATGCCTGCTGGCATGCGCCGCGCGTGACAGAGGTTGCCGATCCTGCGGCCATCGCCGGGATCGTTGCCAGCCATCCGGGACATGCCATCGCCAAGGAGGGCCGCCTGCTCGCGGAGATCAAGCTCGCAGCGACGGAGCGTTACCTGTTGTTTTATGGTGCGCTATATGAGAAGTCTCTGAGTCCGAATCTGGAGTCGCCCTGGGCCGGCACCGGTTTTGAGCTGATTGTGTCGCGCCCTCTCACGCCCGGAGCTCCCAGCGATACGCAACCTGGAAGAGACCAGGTCTTCATTGTGCCGGGCTGCGATGGGGCAAGCGCCGCGGGCTTGCGCCTCAATGCGCCCGGCCCGAGCGTGTCAGCGGCGCCGGAGATCAGCACCTGGGCGCGGCCGATCGCAGGCGGCTGCGTCGTCGCCGCCTGCATTCCCTGGGCGCTGTTAGGGACAGCCGTCATGCCGGACACCTTGTCATTTGAACTGATAGTCGATGTTGTCAATCCGCAGAGCGGCGCCATCTGGCAAGTGGAAGTCTTCGACCTGCCATGGAATGGCTGGCAACGTCTCACGGGGTGCCTGGCCTGCGGTCAGGGGTAAAGAGCGTTATGAAGTGGCCCTCGATCTTCACTCACCGATTGCGCCGATTGAGATGATCGTAATAAAGCCGGAGCCGGACGGAGCAGCAGACGCCATCGTTATCGTTCCGGCAAGCGCAGTGCAGTTAATGAGGGAGAAAAACGCATTTAGGCAAGGGAGGCATCATGCCTGTTGACCTCACGCCTTTGACGAGTGACGGGTGACCACGGCTCAGGGTCTGGGTCTGGTTACGGTCGTGGGCCGCCGGGCTTTCTGGATGGCCTCCATCTTTTTTACGAAGGCATCGGCGTCATCTTTCGAGTCAGCCCAGACGATGTGCATGCAGCCTTCGGGCTTGAGGAACTCCATCATCTCTAGATGCTCACGGGGCGAGCCGAAGAGCCAGAGCCCCTTGCCGAGCGCTTGCACCTTTTTCAGCAAATCGGGCCAGTGCCGCACCGTCCTGTTGCCGTCGCCCGGAACCCATTGGATCAGGTCCAGCTTCGGGGCTTCGCAGATCGACTCCAGGTGCTGGACGGCGCCCGGCCCGTCCAGGTGATAGATGCAGCAATCGAGGACATCCGATTCCCTGTTGATGTATTCCTTGAAAAACTCGTCGAACTGGGGTTTGCCAACCATGCAGCAGAAATCGTTTTGAATGGTGGCGAAGCGCCCCTTGACTGCAGCGCAGCACCAGCTGCTGCTGTAGCCCCCGGACAGGGGGTGCAGGATGTCGAAGTGCGCCTGCAGCATGGCCTCATAAACGGTATGGCACTCGGCCAGCCGCTTGTGGATCTCATCAGGGCAGTCGTACAGGTCCAGCAGCAGGTCCTGCGGGCCGCGCAGCGCGGCAAGCCCGTCGCCGTTGGAGTGCAGGTCTCCTGACTCCGTGAGCCAGCGGCCCTTGCTGCGCGTGGCGCTCATCGTCAAGAATCGCTCCATCTGCTTCCAGTAGTAGCTGTCGGGCTTGAAGCGGATCGGGGGTTCGTCCGCCCAATCCTTGACCCTGAACTTGGCCCAGCTGGTGCCGGGCGCGAACTCCAGCTCGCTGCCTGTGCAGGCGGCCAGAATGTCAGGGCCCAGGTTGCAGTTGAACTGGGGGAAGCCTTCCAGCATGAAGCCCGTGGCCACCATGCGGCGTTCGTGGCACTCGAGGCGCCAGTCAAAGTCGAACCATTGTTCGCGGATCGAAGCCGGGGCGGGCGGCAGGGCCGGATTCTTTCCTGGCTCGAGCGCATAGGACAGGTGAACCAGAGGCCTGTCGTGATTCTCGCGTTTGAAGGTCCGGTAGTAGCGGTCGGCAATGGCCGGAAGATCGAGTTGGGTGAGATCCATGGTGTCCATGCTCCTGTGAATGCGCGGGTTATAACCCATATCTTCCGGAAACGGCATTCTGCCTGGTGATGAGCTTCACCGGCACAACGATGTTTCCGGGCACTGATTTACCGGCAAGATGTTCGTAGGCCTTTTCCGCCGCGCGGCGGCCAATTTCACGCGGAAACTGCGCCGATGTCGAATGCAGCTTGCCGGACAGAATTGCCTCCACACCCTCGCGTGAACCGTCCACCGATACCACAGTTACCTGCCCCGACCGACCCGCCGCCTCGATCGCCGAAATCACTCCGGCAGCACCTGGGTCGTTGATAGGAAACGCGGAGTCAAGCTCAGGGAACCTGCCTAACAAATTGCGCATCACCTGGCAAGCCGTCTCGGCGGTGCCTTTGCCATCTTGCATATCGAGGATCCGCATGCCGGGATGCCTGGCCATTTCCGATTTAAATCCCGCCACGCGATCAATGCATGCCTTGTTTACGCTCTGGTTCAGAATGACGACCCTGGCCTGCGGTCTGAGTTTGGACAACTCTTCGCAGGCAAGGCGACCAGCCTCCACGTTATCGCTCACAACCTGGCACAGCACCAGGTCGGGATCGTTGACCGGCGCATCCACGATGATGACCGGCACATTCGCGCGTTTCGCTTCGATAAGCGTTTCTTTGATTCCATTGTAATTTACAGGATTGATGAAAATGGCGGACGGCTGTTGCCGGAGCAGGCCGGTTACATCGTTTTTCTGTTTCACTGGACTGTACTGCGCATCGATGGTGACCAATTTGTCGCCCCTGGCCTCGATGACCTCCAGCAAGCCCTTGTTCAGATCAACAAAAAACGGGTTGCCCATGGTCTGGAACGAAACGCCGAAGAGCTTCCTGCCACCACCGGGCGTCGGCGGGGCTGTGTTACAACCGGTCACCGAAAGCACAGCAAATAAAGCGGCAAGGCCAATAGCGAAAAAATCATATCGAATAAGCGTGTGGGGTTTCATGGGGTGCTATGACACTAAACAGGCGGCAGATTGTCAAGCGTGCACAATTTTGGGCGCATTGCAGTTGCGTTGCTGTTACGCAGGGGGCGTGACAGGA
>JBAXJV010000165.1:0-6422 GCA_037137675.1 bacterium
TTCCAGAAAGACCCCGGGGACACGCTCCAGGCGTCGGCTGCAGATTTCGCCGACCATCGACGCCACCTCGGTGTTGCCATACGCGCCCAGGTTAATCCGCCCACGGTTAGGCGCCGGCTCCTGCACGAAGGCAAAAGCCGGGTCGCCCATATCGATGAGCGGGCTGTTACTGGTCGCCGTCGTCCACGCTCCGCCACTGAAGTACCCGTTGCCATAATAACCCTGCTTCGATCGTAGATGGAAATAATTGGTGTCAGCAAACAACGGATCAATGGAAAAGCACCCCTGCACCCCATTATTGTCGCCGCCCTGAATGCAACAGTAGGCAACATTGGAGACCGTCGGAATGATCTGCCCGTCAGTCGGGAACCCCTTGAGGTCGTCACTATGCCCCCACACAATCGAGTTGGTCATGCAGACCGTTCCCTGCGCGTAAAGAATGCCGACCCCATTGCCATTATCCGCGATCGTGCAGTTCAATATGGTGGCTCTCCCATTGGCGTTGGCCAGACAGATCCCGTCTCCGTCATCGGTCGAGGTCGAGTCGTTGTGAATCACCAGGCTGTTGACCAGATCCATTTTCCCTTGCGAATAGATCCCGCCGCCGAGCGCGGTGGCCACATTGCGATCCACGACCGTCCGCACGATCGTGCTGGTGGTGCCCGCGCCCAGCCAGATTCCCCCGCCGTGGGGGTAGGGAGCGCCAAGGTTGTTTCCCCAGGCGGCATTCCGGGTCACGTGACACGCTTCAACGGTCAGCATTCCAGAGGCCAGGCAGACACCCCCGCCCAGGCCATACGAGTTATAAAGACCCGTCGCGCTGTTGGTGGCAATCAGGCAATTGGTCAACGTCAACACGCTGGACACCGCATAGATACCACCTCCGCTTTGCCCGGCGCCGGTCACCACATTCGTGACGATGGTGCAACGGTCCATGGTCACCCCCCGGCATTGCGTCAGGTAAACACCCGCTCCGGACGAACTCGTCGCTCCTTCACGGAGGGTCAGTCCCCGCAGAAGACAATTCGTCAAGCCGTCCAGATAGAGGATGCGGTTAGTCGTCCCGCTCGCCCGTCGCCACACCGTCGGCCACGCCGCCGGATCGTTCGGCCCCGGCAGAACGGCATCGCTCGCCGCCTGGTAGCCGCCCAGAATCGAGCCCCCCCGCTTGGCGATCAAGTTAACCTGAGTGGTCAAATTAAAGGTCTGCCCCGCCACATAGAGCGTGTCGTTATTCTGCACGTAATTCAGGGCGTTGGAGAGGGTGCTGTAGGCGGTCGTCCAATTCGTCCCGCCCCCGTTATTCCCGTTGGTCGCCGCATACCAGGCCTTCGAGAGGCAGGTAAAGTTGCTGACCATGGACCAGACGGGCCCCGCCAGGTTGGAGGCCAGAACTTGGTACTGGTAATTCTGACTGGGAACCAACTGGTACAGCGCCGCCGAGAATGTGCCGGTCTGCGATCCCATCGCCACGCTGGACGTGCTGCCGCCGACCGGCCACCAGTAGAACCACGCATAGGTCGTATCAAATCCGGTGTCTGTGATCTGCCCTTGCAGCGTATTTCCGTCTACCGCATCTATCGAGCCCAGATTGATCACCGCCGGCCGGTAGACGGTCGTGAAACCCTGTGTCCCCGACCAGGCCGTCGCTGCGGAGTTTGATGCAAAACAGCGATAGACGTAGCCGCTGCCGGACAGAAGCCCGGTCAATTTCGTGCTGAAGGCGGCACTGCCCCAGTTTGTTGCCTGCAGACTGTAGTGGGCCCAGTCCGTCAAGCTGTTCGTGCCGGCATTGGTATAACCCCAGCAGAAATAGACGTCGGCGTTGATGCCGCCATTCAAGGCGAGGATGCCATTGAGCATGGCGCTGTTGGTCGAAACACCCGAAGCCGGCAAGGCCTCCACGATCAGCTCCCGTGGGTATCGCACAATCACAATGCCGGACCCGCCGTCACCGGCTAAATACCCGTTTCGGGTTCCGCCACCGCCGCCACCGGTATTCGCCGTTCCATTGGTCCCCCCGACACCACCTGCCCCACCGCCACCCAAGCCACCCGCACCATCGGTCCCTCCCGCATTATAGGTCCCGCCGCCACCACCGCCCGCATACGTCACACTATTCCCTGAAATGGATGAGTTCGTTCCATTGCCGCCTTTACCGGACACACCCGTGGTGACCACATTACTCCCCAGTGCTCCAGCCCCACCACCGCCGGCAGCCCCATAGGGAGTAGTCTTGTTGACGATACTGCCGCCGTTGTTCCCTTGCCCTGCGGTTCCGAAACCGCCCGTGTACGTAAGCGCCCCCGAAGCGCCGCCCGCGCCGCCACCGGAACCCCCGTCCTTTCCCGTCGCCGTGTCATGAAGGGTCCCGCCGCCTCCACCAATCGCCGTCAAAGCCCCGAAGACGCTGTTGCTTCCGTTCTTCCCAGTGATAGCTGCGGAGCCATGCAACCCGCCCATGCCGACGGTAACCGTGATGGGGCCGGTTGTCGTGATATTCGTGAAGGTCGTCAGGAATCCACCCGCGCCGCCGCCACCGCTGCCACCGCCACCTCCGCCCGCGACCAGCAACACCTCAACGTTGCCGCCGGTCGTAAAAGTGAGATTGGTCGTGCCCGGTGTTGTGAAGATATGGGCACAATAATTGGTTCCGTTCGCCGCGTAGTTAGTGGTGATGTTGCCGCCCGTCGCGACAGCAGCCTGCGCCGTCGGCACCTGCCGCAGCATCAGGCTCAGAATCCCCGTCGCGACCATGGTCCAGAACCGGCAATCTCGACTCGTTCCGTTTCTCATATGCTTACCTCCTGTCTAGCAGTACGTTCACTGGCGCGACCCCACCCTACCCGGCGACCTCACATGCTGACCCCGTAGTCGACGGCGACTTCAATTGGCGAGTCAAGACGTGTCACTCAACTGCAACGCGTTGTTGCCAGGGCCGCCGCAGGTGATAGCAGGTTGTTTTCGGGGTTGCCCACCCCACGCAAACAAATCAGACTTTCAGTCGTGATGCCTGAGCTTTGCGCTTGGCGGCGGATTTATCCGCGGCCTGTGCGTTTTGACGGGCTTCCTTGGCATTGCGGAGCATTTCGACGACCGACTTAGTCTTGAGTCGCGCGGCACCCTTCCACTTGCGGGTGCCGAGTCGTTTTTCGCTGTTCAAGCGTTGTTGCGCCTTGGGAATTTCCTTGCGGTATTGCGGCAACCATTGGGCCTGAGCAATGAGCATCTCATCGACCATCTGGCTGATTTCGCGTGGATCGCAAACGGCTCCGGTCAGCGGATCCATCATGGCGGCCTGCTTCAGGAGAGCGACGTCGCCATGCACGGCGGCTTCGACGGCCAGCCGCTGGACGTTGATCGAGACGTTGCAGACGGCGGCACAGCCGAGCGGAAGATCGCCGACCTGTGGCACGCTGATCCCATTGCGATCGACGTAGCAGGGAACTTCGACAATGGCATCATCCGGCAGGTTGGTAATACAGCCCCGGTTGGGGATGTTGAAGTGGCCGCGATAGGAACGCCCGGTGAGCAGGCTTTCGATAATAAAACTGCCATGCTCGTGACCACGCTTTTCAGGGGCATAGCTCCAGGGCGCCTCTTTGAGCCAGTTCGGGAAATCGGTTTCGAACCAGTTCCGGCCTTCGGTGCAGACCCTGAGATAGCCTCCGGTTTCACCATTGATCCAGGAGTCGAGCGAAATCCACTGGCGGATATCGACGGGGCGCTTGCGGTACCAGGGCACATATTCGGAAACATGGCCGTTGGATTCGGTTGTGTAGTACCCGAACCGACGCAGGAGATCGATGCGGATCTTTTCGGTATTCCGGTAAACGGGATGGGTTGAAAACCCTTCCAGCAGGCGACCGGTCCAGTCTTTGCCTTGGTATTTAACTTGAATATACCAAGTCTGGTGGTTTATTCCGGCGCAGATAATGTCGACGTCCTTAATGGTGACGGGCTTGAAGCCTTTGTCGGTTGGCTTACTCCCGCCGTTGAGGAGGAATTCGATCACCGATGCGATTTGCCAATGGCCGCCCATGACGCCATGGCAGAGGCCGATAGTTTTGACCTTGCCGTACTGATTGGCGGCCCAGGTGTTCATGGCGTTGGGATTGGCATAGTTGAGGAAGAGCGCGTTGGGTTTAGCGACTTCGCGGATGTCCTTGCAGAAATCGAGAATGGTGGAGATATTGCGTTGGCCGTACATGATGCCGCCAATACAGAGAGTGTCGCCGACGCACTGGTCGACGCCGTATTTGAGCGGGATGTCGATATCGGTGGCAAATCCTTCCAGGCCGCCGATGCGGCAGACGTTATACACGAAATCAGCGCCTTCCAAGGCCCGGCGTCGATTCGTCGTGGTGGTGATGCGGGCCGGGAGCTTGTTGAACTCGATATCGCGCCGGACCAGTTGTGCGAGCATATCGAGATTCTTGGGATTAATATCCATGAAGGCGAATTCCGTATCGGCTAATTCGGGGACCGCCAGCATGTCGCGCATCAGGCCCCGTGTAAAACCGACACTGCCTGCACCGAGAATCGTTACCTTGCTCGCCATGAATAACTCCTTAACCGCCTTTCGGATTTCGCGGGAGGCGAAGCCCGAAAGATGGCTATCTGTTGTTAATTTGATCAGACATTTGCACTGAAATATCCCTCAATCAGGTTGAAAGATAGCGATATTTTCCGGCGGCCGCCACAGGAAAATACAAAGCATCGATCAGCCTGCGTGAGATGCTCAGGGGACCGGAGAGGCGGGCTGGTTGGTCCCTGATGATCCGGATGGTCAACTCAATGCCCATATTGACGCCATCCGCAGCAGAACTTCGACAGGCAGTTGCGTGCGAATCAGCTCAAGCAACTCTTTTTGAAAACGTGCTTCACCGCTTCCAGATACCCGTATCCGTAAAGGTCATCAGGCTGAAGGTAACTGGCCTCGGTCCACTCGTTCCAACTGTTGATGGTGATCAGAGGCTGCTGGTCGGGGTGCCGGTCAACATAGGCCTTCGCCAGCTCCAGCGCCTTCTGCACGTTGGCCGGCGTGTTGTTCTTCATCACGCCCGGCTTGAACGTCTGGTGGCGGGGGTTGTTGTCCCACCCCAGCGAAACGTGCGGGAAGTAAGGAATGTCGTAGTTCGCCTCCATCAGGGCCCATTCGTTGAGCATATCGGGAAGGATGTCGGTGTAATCCCTGTCGATGTTGGTGAAGTGGACGTACTGGTAGTGCGTCTGGCTGTCGAAGCCGAGGCGGTTGACGGCGTCGCTGGGAGTGGCGCAGACAGCGGCATCGACGCCGCTGAGGTTGAGATGTTTGGCGCCCCAGCTTGTGAGCAGGAGGTGCAACCCCGGCAACCCAGACTTGACCGCTTCTTCCCGCCACCAGGCAAACGCCCCGGCGGCCTGCCCGATGCCGCCCAGACCGCTGACCAGCTTGTTGAGGTCGTAGATTTGGAAGACCGGTTTGCCGCCGATGGTGTAGTAGGAGGGATGATGAAAGTACTTCTCGATCAGCCGCCGGGCAATAACCTCGAACTCGCGCCTGTCAACCGAAGCCTGCCAGATGACGTTGCCATCGATGTCGGAGATCCGTTTGTCCCAGAGGTTGACGACGTCGTGGTTCGCCCACATGAGATAGAACTTTACCCTCCCGTTGTTGCGGGCCTTGAGGTAGCCGTTGTTGAGACACTGCTCCAGGAACGGACGGCGGTCATACCAGTACCAGTCGTAGGTGAAAACGTTGACCCCATGATCGGCGGCGGCGGCGATCTGCATCTCCATCACATCGGGGTCGGCCTCGTTGCAATAGCCCCAGAGCGGCCGGCGCGGCCAACTGTGCCCGGGATACTTGGCGCTGGCCTTTAGGACGGTCTCCCACTCCCCGTTGCCATCCGGCCAAAACATCCTGGTCCGTGGCTCGTCACCCGTGTAGGCCGGCCAGATGTAGGCGGCGATGTCGTAGGATTGATTGAGTTCACTCATGGTTGTTTTCTTCAGAAAGACAAGAAACCTCTTTTCGGGAGGTGCAGTATACGAGTGACGCAGAACCCGTCACAAACGACTGACCGAGTGCTTTCACAGCGGTATGACACTAAACTGGTGGCGGATTGTCAAGCGCTGGGCAGGTCGGAAGAATTACGAATTACAAATTATGAATTACGAATTTGGGCGGGGAAGATTTACTACGAAACGCGCCAAATGCGCGAAAGGGTGCGATGAGAAATTGTTTGGCGCGGGGCGCGCAACGCAGAGGTGTAGCAGGCGTGAATCCGGGGAAGATTGTCGAGTCTCTCGCCTCGCAGCGCGACCCCAATCGCCCACGGATTTAGGTTCAAATCATGAAAACGCCCTGGTCAGGGGCGCCAGTAGGAGTCCACGGCTTCCTTGGCCAGGCGCACATAACGCCGGCCCCGCTCGAAATC
>JBAXJV010000166.1:0-6388 GCA_037137675.1 bacterium
CGTTTGTGACTATTCACGCCCCGCCCACTTGCACCACGCCCGGCGGCCTCGGCGATGCCGCCCTACCATAATCCCCATACGTCACCGACCCATTACTCCAGATAAAAGCCCTGTTTTACCGCAATATGCTTTGCACCGCCACGAGCCCCGTTAGCGACACCACTATCCAAAGCAGAACGCCCTGAAGCAGCGGGCGGATTCCAACCGTTTTGAGCGCGTCCCGCGACAGGCTGGCGCCGATTAAAAACAAGGTCAGCGTCAATCCCAGCCTTGCTCCATATTTGATCATGTCGTAGGCAGTATCGCCTTGCGGCCAGAGTGTGCGAATGCCTGCGGCGGCCAGGAAGGCGAAAATGAACCACGGCAATTTTACTCCGCCAGCGCGGCGGCGCTTTAGGAAGGCCAGGCCCAGCGCAATCGGGAAAATCCACAGCGCCCTGGAAAGTTTTACGGTGGTCGCGATGTTCAGCGCCTGCTCGCCGTATTTCGCCGCCGCGCCCACAACGGAACTGGTGTCGTGAATGGCGATCGCCGACCAGAGTCCGAAGTGCGGCTGATCCATCCCCAGAATGTGCCCGAGCGGCGGAAACACGAGCAGCGCGATGGCGTTAAGCACGAAAACCGTGCACAGCGATACGGACATAGCCTTGGAGTCCGCCTTCAGCACCGCGCCCACCGCCGCGATGGCGCTGCCGCCGCAGATCGCGGTGCCGACCGAAACCAGCAGCGAGGTCTGCGCTTCGACCTTCAGGCGGCGTCCGAGCCAGAGCCCCACCAGCAGCGTGCCCGCGATCGTGGCCACGGTGAATCCGAAACCGGTCCGCCCTGCATCCCACACGGCATGCAGGTTCATGCCGAAACCAAGACCAACTACTGACCATTGCAGGAGCAACTTCGAAGCGCGGCTGCTGATTTCAGGAATCGGATTGCCAAGCGTCAAGGCAAAGACAAGTCCGGCGACCAGCGCAACCGGTGGAGAGATCAATCCGGTCAGGCACACCCCCGCCAGGCCCGTGAAGAGCATGATCAGGAAGGATCTAGAGGTCACAGGCTTGCCATTATTTTTTCGCCTGCTGCGCAAACAATGGCAGTTCGGCCATCTCCGCCACGCGGCCGCGACGGGTGCGGCGGGCGAGTTTGGGCTGGCCCGTTTCGGCCAGTTCGCCCTCTTCGAGATTAGCCAGAATCTCCCTGGCGCGCTCCACCACTTCTTCAGGCATGCCAGCCAGCCGTGCGACGTGGATGCCGTAACTCTTATCGGCACCGCCGGGTACGATGCGCCTCAGGAAGACAATTCCGTCGCCGCTTTCATGCACCAGCACGCTGTAGTTCTTCACCCCGGAGAGGGTCAGCGCCAGGTCGGTCAGTTCGTGGTAATGGGTGGCGAAAAGGGTCTTGGCCTTCACAGCGGCCGTATTATGCAGATGTTCGGCCACCGCCCAGGCGATGCTGATGCCGTCGAAGGTGCTGGTGCCGCGTCCGATTTCATCGAGGATGATCAGGCTGCGCGGAGTGGCGTGGTGCAGGATATTGGCGGTCTCCTGCATCTCGACCAGAAAGGTGCTGCGTCCGCGGGCCAGATCGTCGCTGGCGCCGACGCGGGTGAAGACGCGGTCGAGCAAGCCAATTTCCGCCGCGCTGGCCGGCACGAAGGAGCCGATATGTGCCATCACGGCGATGACGCCAACCTGACGGATGTAGGTGGACTTGCCTGCCATATTGGGGCCGGTCAGAATCACCACCTGATGGTCTGTGACGTTTAACAAAGTGTCGTTGGGCACGAAACGCTCGGCATCGGAGCGAAGTTCCACAACCGGATGCCGTCCTTCGCAGATGGTCAGCGTGCCGCCCACGGTCATGCGCGGACGGACGTAGCGGTTGGACAGGGCGCGGTCCGCCAGTGCCGTCAGCACGTCGAGTTGCGCCAGCGCTGCCGCCGTGGCCTGCAGCGAGGCGGTTTCACGCACTACGGCCGTGCGCACCTCCTGAAACAGTTCGGTTTCCAGCGCCAGCGATTTTTCCCAGGCGCCGACGATGCGGTTTTCGTACTCCTTGAGTTCGGGCGTGACGTAGCGTTCGCCGCTGGTGACAGTTTGCTTGCGAATATAATCCGCAGGCACGTTGGCGAGCTGGCCTTTGGAGACTTCCAGATAGTAGCCAAAAACGTTGTTGTGCCGGACTTTGAGAGTTTTGATGCCGGTGCGCGCTTGTTCACGGGTCTGGTATTCGGCCAGCCACTGCCGCCCCTGCGTGCCCGCCGCACGCAGGGCGTCGAGCTCTGCGTTGTAGCCGGCCCGGATTACGCCGCCTTCCTTGAGGGTAAGCGGCGGCGTATCGGAAATCGCGCGATCAATCAGGGCGCCAAGTTCCGGCAAGGCATCCAGGTTGGCGCCAAGTTTTGCCAGCAGCGCAGCCGGGTGCTGATCCACAAGCGGACGTACAGCCGGCACGACGGCCAGCGATTGGCGCACGGCCATTACGTCCCGTGCCGCGCCGCTGCCAGAGCTCAGGCGGGCGATCAAGCGTTCCATGTCGCGCACTTCACCCAGCGCTTCGCGCAGTGCGTCCAGCCGGGCCCGGTCGCTTACGCAGGCGGCCACGGCCTCCTGCCGGAGCACGATCCCGTCCAGCTGAGACAAGGGACGCAAGACCCAGTCGCGCAGCAGCCGTGCGCCCATTGCCGTACGGGTCACGTCGAGCACTTCCAGCAGTGTCGTGGGCTCCGCGCTGCTGCGTGCTTCCGCACGTGTCGCGATCAGGCCCAGATTCTCAACGGTGCCAGGATCCAGAGTCATAAAACCATCTGCCTGACTGAGGCGCAGCACCCGCACATGCCGGGTGTCGCGGTGTAGTTCCTCCTGCACGTAGTGGAGCAGGGCGCCGGCGGCGCCGATCATGGCGGGGCGGCCTTCGATGCCGTAGCTGTCGAGCGAATGCACGCCGAACTGACGCAGCAGGCGGTCGCGGGCGACGTCGGGCTGAAAGACCCAGCCCGCGCAGGGCGTGAGTACGCCCACGCCGGCCGCCCGTCCGGCGGCGGCCAGTTCGTCGCCGCCGGGGCAGTCGGGATCGGCCGAAAGCACGCATTCGCGCGGCGCGTGGCGGCGCAGGTGATCGGAAAGAGCCTCAGCGTCGGCGACCTCCTCCACCCAGAATGCGCCGGTCGAGAGATCGAGCATGGCGAGCCCCAGCGCCCGTCCGGAGCGGCAGACGCCGGCCAGGTAATTGTTGCGACCGGGCGACAGCATTGTGTCCTGCAGCGCAGTGCCGGGCGTGACGACACCCGTGACCTCGCGACGCACGATACCTTTGGCGCGCGCGGGATCCTCCATTTGATCGCAAATCGCCACTTTTTTGCCGGCGCGAATCAGCATTGCGAGGTAGCCGTCGGCGGCATGATATGGCACGCCGCACATCGGTATGCCATTACGGCGGGTAAGTGTGATGTCGAGAATCCGCGAAGCTTCCTGAGCGTCTTCGAAAAACATTTCGTAAAAGTCGCCGAGGCGGAAAAAGAGCAGCGTGCCTGCCGGCAGCTCCGCCCGCAGCTTGCGATACTGCACCATCATCGGCGTCAGTGCATCGCTCATGCCGGCGTTGCTCCCGCTGTCGCCGCGCGGGCCAGGCGGATCCATTGATCAATCGAAAGCGCCTCCGCCCGCAGTTTCGGATCCAACCCCACGCTGGCCAGCCACGCGGCGGGATCGGCAGGCAGCGCCCCGCGCGCGTTGGAATGACAGAGCACCGTGCCAAGTTGTTTGCGGCGTTGCGAAAACGCCTCCTTGGTCAGCGCCCGGAAGGCTTTGCGCTCCAGTGGCGTTGTTTTCACCCCTTTGGTGAGCCGTTGCAGGCGCATGACGGCAGAAAAAACCTGCGGCCGCGGCATGAAGCATGATGGATTGATCATGCGCACGATCTGAACGCGATAACACAGCTGCGCCCAGACGCCGAGCAGCCCTCGAATTTTGCCGCCCGGCGGCGCGGCCATCCGCTCGCCAACTTCGCGCTGCACTGTTACCACCAATTGCGGCGGCGGATCGTCGAGCGCAAAGAATTCCATCAGCATGCGGCTGCCGACGGAATAGGGCAGGTTGGAGACCACGGACGAAATGCCGTGCGACAGGCCCGCAATGTCCTGCTTCAAGAAGTCGCCGCGGATTAGCGTAAAGCGCGGATGGTCGCCAAGCGACTCCTGCAGCCAGTCGGAGAGGGCTTCGTCCTTTTCGACGGCAACCACGGTGGCGCCGGTTTCCAGCAGCGCGCCTGTCAGCACGCCAAGCCCGGGGCCGATTTCGAGCACCCGGTCACCTTCCTTGAGGGCTGCTGCGGCGACAATCTGATCGCGGATATTGGCGTCAATCAGGAAGCTCTGCCCCATTGCCGTAGAGGGGAATATTCTGCGTTCCAGCAGGACTGTTTGTACTTCGGATGGACGGGTGGGTTTCACGTGGGGGTGGGTCTCTTGCGGCTACGATTAAGATTTGGTTCCGGCTAAGCCGGGTCAGGCTGGAGGGATGTCTCACTCCGTGAACGGGTCGGCGGTCACAATTTCGATATGGACGTCCTTCTTGATTCGCTTGATCCAGCCTGCATAAAGCTTCTCCTCGAGGTCCCGTTGGAGCCGCTTGGAAATTTCGCCATGCACCTCGGAGAACGTGCGCGGCCCTCCGGGCTGGCGGCTTTCAACACGCAGCAGATAAAAGTCGCCGTCGGCCTCAATAACCGGACTGATTGCATTCAGCGTCAGCGTCCGGGCCGGTTCCGCCAGTTCGCGGCGCAGGTCGTCCACCTTGATCTCGCCCCAGTCGCCGCCTTTGGCCGCCTGCGCGCCTTCTGAAACCTCGCACGCCATGGCAGCGAAGTCGGCGCCGTTCACGAGGTTGGTGCGTATTGTAGCGATGCGGGCGCGGACGGCGGCCAGATCCTTCCCGCCGGTTGCGGCGGAAATCACAATCATGCGCACGTGCGCTATTTCGGGACGCCTGTAACGTTCCGGGTGGGTTTCGTACTCGGCGCGGATGGCGCTTTCAGGGACGATCGTTCTGGTTTCGACCTCCCGGTTGCGCAGCATGGAAACGATGATCCGCTCGCGCATCCGCTGGCGCCACTCCTCCATGCTCATGCGTTCGCTGCGCAGCGTGTCTATAAAGGCCTGTCGGTCACCTTTGAAGCGGTCGCTGATGAATAAATCCACGCGGCGTTCGACATTTCGATCCAGGGCGTGCGTGGCGGGATCGTCGGTTTCCGATGCGTTGGGATTGTTCTTGAGCCGTTCGTCGGCGTAGACTTTGAGGATCAGCTGTCGTTCGATCAGGTTGGTCAGGCCTTCCCCGTAGAGTGTCAGGCGGCGCGCGTTCAATTCCGTACCACGGGCAGTTTGGCGGATGCGTGCGAGATCCGGGCCGATTACATCAATTACCTGTCCGATGGTAATCGAGCGGTCGTTAACGAAAGCGGCCACGCCGTTCAGTCTGACCGAATCCGGTGCTGCCAGGCCGGTTTTCACCCACGCTGCCAACACCACAATTGCGATTATCAACCAACCTTGCATGTCTGCAATCCTCCCATCCCAAGACGCGCTGCACGATGTTCCAATTTTCGCACAAGCAACAGGAAAAACAAAGCGGGAAAGCTTCAGCGTGAAAGAATATACAGGCGGGCTCCGCCGTAGCGGCGGTCGGAGACAAGCGTCCAGCCTTGCGGGATGGCTTCGGGGACGCTGGCGGATTGTTCGAAAATGAAATGTGCACGGGGGGCCAGCCAGGCGCCGGAGGTCAGCGCGACGGCGAGGCGCTGAGGCCAATTCTCGAGGCGCTCGCGGTCGTATGGAGGATCGGCGAAGATCAGATCGTAGGGCGCTGCGGCGTTTCCCCGTGTGAGCCAGCGCAGGGCGTCCATGCCGACGATTTCTGTTCCGCCCGTCATGCCGGCTGCGGGGCGGCACAGCGTCGTCACGTTATCGCGTAGCACAACGGACGTGCGCGGATCCCGCTCAACCCATGTCACGTGGGCTGCGCCGCGGCTCCATGCTTCCAGTCCCACAGCGCCGGAACCGGCAAAGAGATCTAGAAAACGGCAGTCTGGCACCACCATCGCCAGCGAGGAAAAAAGCGCCTGACGTACCATGTCCTGCGTCGGGCGCACGCGGTCGCCCTTGGGGACCTCTATCCGCCGTCCGCCCAGCACTCCGCCACTGACACGCATTGCCACACTCACGCTCCTTTTGTCCGGACAGCCTTAAGATCATTCATCCTGCACGCGGCCTGCGCTGACGTCAAGCAGGAGTGAATCACCCAAATGTGCGGCTAAGGTTCTGTTTCCCGGCACGGGATCGCCTCCTCGTCAGCCTCAGCGGCTCACCGGGACGGTTCGCCCTACCCATGTCTGG
>JBAXJV010000167.1:0-6387 GCA_037137675.1 bacterium
GCCATCGAGTAAATATAGACAGAAATACGCGAATTTCCTAACAGCCTAACAGCCTAACAGCCTACAGCCTAACAGCCTACAGCCTAACAGCCTGCGTCCCATGGGACGCTAGTGATAAAAAAACCTTTTCGAACCCTTCGTTTTCGCCGATGGCATGGGCGCGGCCCGGTATCGGGGGAACATGGAGGGGGCAGGAGAAAACAATGTCGGACTATATTCTCAGAGAACGAGCCCTGCCGCTGGACGATTCATGGGATGTGATTGTGGTGGGCGGCGGCCCTGCCGGATGCGCCGCGGCAACGGCTGCGGCGCGGGAAGGCGCGCGAACGCTCTTGCTCGAAGCGACCGGGGTTCTCGGTGGCATGGGGACGGCTGGTCTTGTGCCCTGGTTCTGTGGCTATGACGATGGCCTCCAGATTATCGCCCGCGGTCTGGCGGAACAGGTTCGCTTTGCCCTTCGCGATCGCATGCCGCACCTCAAGCTGGTGATGGATGAGCATCCGCTGGCTTCGCCCTCGATCGATCCCGAAATCCTGAAGCGAATTTATGACGAAATGGTCACCTCGTCCGGGGCCCGGGTCCTCTTTCATTCCTCGTTGTGTGCCGTCGAAAAAACAATAGAGGGGCTGGTTGCAGCCATCGTCATTGCCAGCAAGGCCGGTCTCAATGCGTATCGGGCCAAGGTGTATGTCGATTGCACCGGCGATGGCGATCTCGCCGCATGGGCGGGCGCGCCCTTTGAGAAAGGCGATAAATCCGGCGGCCTGCAGCCGGCCACCCACTGTTTCGTGATCTCCAATATCGATGAAAAAGCGCTGGAAAAAGGGCCCCGGATCCATTTTTACGATCCGGAAAGTCCCATTTGGAAAGCCATGCGGTCGGATAAATATCCCCTGATTGAAGAATTGCATTCGTGTAATCGAAAGATTGCTCCCCGCACGTTCAGTTTCAATACCGGGCATGTCTTTGACGTGGATAACACGGATCCCGCCAGCACCACGAGCGCCTTGCTGCGGGGCCGGCAAATGGCCGCCCAATACCGCGACGCCTTTGCCGAGTTTCATCCGGCCTTTGCGGAGGCGGTCCTGGTCGCCACCGGAAGTCTGCTCGGCGTCCGGGAGACCCGGCGCATCCTGGGCGACTACGTTCTGACGGTGGATGATTATCGCGCCTGCCGCGATTTCCCCGACGAGATCTGCCGCAACGCGTACGGTATTGATGTCCATGTTTCCCGGAAAGAGACCGAGGCTCTGACCAAGCTGAGTATTCCAGAGTTGAAGGAATGGAATAAGAGCGCAACGCGCAGTCTTAAACCGGGGAAGAGCTTCGGCGTTCCCTATCGCTGCCTGACGCCCCATGGCCTGAAGAACGTGTTGGTTGCGGGACGGTGTATCTCCACCGATCGACTGGCGTATGGCAGCATCCGGATCATGGCCTGTTGTCTAAACACGGGCGAAGCTGCCGGAATTGCGGCCGCCCTGGCCGGCGCCGGTGCTCCGGACGTGCATGCGGTGGATACGAAGGTTCTTCGCCGGAAGCTCAAAGACTATGGCGCTTTCCTGCCTGATCCGGCGGTTCAGCCCTAAGCCCGCGCCCTTCTTCCTGCTCCCGAAAAACACCCGGCAAAAATCTGCCGGGCGGGTCACTCGACAAGCGACAATTCGTTTTGTCGTTCGCATTCGTCATGCCCCGCCACTATTCATTTGTCGAATGTCGATTCCGCTGAAATAGTCGGCGCGGGCGTTGTTTGGCCACGGGTGTCGTCCCGGTCAGCGGTCGCGCATTAGTAAATTGCAGCTTTTTTGATCGCCCTCCCCTGCTTTTCGCAGAAACACCACCAATTCTCACAATTCGAAATTAGCAGTAATGGGTCAGTCACGTGCTGGTAGGGCGCTCTCGCCGAGAGCGCCGTTTGTGGCTATTCACGCCCCGCCCGCTTGCACCACGCTCGGCGGCCGCGGCGATGCCGCCCTACCATAATTTCCCTACGTCACCGACCCATTACAATTAGCAGTTCATTCTCTTGACAATCCGTCTCCATTTTAGTTTTGTACCCATTGTGAAAGCGCTTTTCCAGTTGTGCGTGCCGGTTTCTGAGGCACCAGTCCCTGCACCGTCAGAAAAGCAGTTTCTTATCTCTTCATCTCTCTCTCAGTGGCTGTCGTGAACAATTGAAAGGGTTATGATGAGACAACATGATCTATTCTTGCTGGCCTGTTGTTCGGGTTTGCTTGCGTTTGCTGTGCCGGCGTGGGCTTTGGACAAGTATGTTACGCCCGTGGGCGCGGGAACCTATAGTGGCGCTGACTGGGCTAATGCGTACAGCAATATCCAGCAGGCGGTAGACGCTTGTGTTGGCGTGGCCAGCACGATCTATCTGAAGAGTGGAAGTTACAGCAATACCGCCCAGGTGGTCATCTCCAATGCGGTCGACCTGACCCTGCAGGGCGGTTATGTCGGCAACACCGTGGGTGGGTTGCCCGGCGAAACCACCAATGCGGCAACCCTTGTCTCCCGGCAAACCAATGTGAACATGCGCATTATTTATGGCACCAATTCCTCGATAACGCTGAACAATGTGACGGTGTCCAATGGCTTCCTGAATGCGAGCGGGCTGGGATTATTTTTGGCCAACTGTACCACCTTGATTACGAATTCCTTGATTGCGAATAATACCTACAGCGGTACCATTGGGCAAATGGGCGGAGGAATATATGTCAGTCGTGGAAAACTCACCCTGGTCAACAGCGCCGTGCGGGCGAATGGTTTTTCTGCCACCGGCGCGACGGTCAACCGGCGCGGCGGTGGGTTATACGCCAATTCCGCGGAAGTCGTCCTCTCCGGGGTTACGGTTGAAGGCAACTACGTGAATATTGGGGTTACTGGCGGACAGGCCGGCGGCGGCGTATGTGTCGAGAGCGGTACATCCACTTTTTTCAACTGCACGTTTGCCACCAACACCAGTGCGTCTGCGGCCGGATATGTGCTTAATGGCGGCGCCCTGTATGCCAACAATGTCGCCAATTTAACCTTATCCAACTGCGTATTTGTCGGGAATTATCCAGTTACGACGGTCATCGACGGAATCGCCCTGTACCTGAGCGGGATCAGCAACGGAGTGATTGCGGATTGTACGTTCCGTGACAATTTCAATCCGCCGGCGCCTGTGAGCTACTCATCCGATATTTCTTTAGCCGGAGTCAACCAGATTTCTATCCGGAACACTGTGATTCAGAACGGGTCCGTGCGCGGCATTTATCAGGCGGGCACCGGAATGTTGAGTCTGACCAACTGTTTGATTCGCAATGTCCCGGGAACCGCCATCGAGGCAGTTACCGGAACGGTATCCATGGCCAACTGCACGATCGCCAACAACGGCGGCTGGGGATTTTCCAACCTTAATGCCACGGTCACGATCCGGAATTCGATTTTCTGGGGCAACATCGCCGGCGGCGTCACGGGGCCAGTGGCCAAGCTCACGATCAACAATACGTGTTCTCAGGAGG
Source organism: bacterium (assembly GCA_037137675.1). Lineage (GTDB taxonomy): Bacteria > Verrucomicrobiota > Kiritimatiellia > CAIKKV01 > CAIYGI01 > CAIYGI01. The sequence goes on from JBAXJV010000167.1 coordinate 3,507, forward strand.
GCCGTGCCGGGACGGGGAACCTGACCTCCGACCCGTTATTTGTTGCCGGCGTTTTCCTTTCCACCATTGGTCTTCCGGCCCAGGCCAACACCAGTCCTTGCATTGACGCGGGCAGTGATCAGGCTTCGGTTTTCGGTTTGGATACGCGCACGACACGCACGGATGGGAGCAACGATCTGGGTATTGTAGACTTGGGCTTCCATGCCGTGAGCGGTGTGGCGGTGATGTCCAACCTTGTGCTTTATGTGGACGTGAACGCCGGCAACAATGGGAATGACGGTTGGAGTGCCGCCAGCGCGAAGAAGAATATTTCCGCGGCGCTCACCAATGCCCTCGACGGGACCACGATCAACATCGCCGCCGGAAATTACACCACCAACGCGGGCGAGCTATTTCCGCTGACGATTCTGAACTTCGACCTGACCCTGCGTGGCACAAATCGGAACACGACATTGGTCAATGCTGGCGGGACAAAGCGTGTCCTGTCGGCCTCCGGCGCCGGCAATCTCAGGCTGGAAGGCCTCACGATCACCAATGGCTATGCGACGTCCGGTGCCGGTCTGTATCTTCTTAACTGCCGGACCCTGGTTGCGGATTGTACCCTGGTGAAAAATGGTTCGCCCGCGCGCAGTGATGGCTGTGGTATTTACATGTCGGCTGGCTCGCTAACTGTTTCGGCCAGTTCCTTTGTAAGGAATGGTCCCACAACCACTCCCGGCTGGACGGCTGGCTACGGCGGCGCCATCTATGCCGCTAACAACCCGACCATCGTCCTGATCGACACCTTGTTCGACGGCAATGGCATAAACGGGTATGACTACACATCCGGCGGCTGTTTGTATATCTCCGGCGGCAATCTCCAGATTCTGAACTGCCTCTTCGTGGGCAATTATCTGGCGGCTTATTATTCCAGTGGTGTGCTGGACCTGCGAGGTCTGGCATCCCTGGCAATCTCGAATTGCGTATTCTCTAATAATTATGCGGGAGTCAATCTGGGAGGGGCCTGATTTATCTGGCCGGCGCGGGGGCTCCGAACATGCAGGTGATCGACTGCAAAATGATCAGCCATCGCGGGTCTAGCGTGATCGTTGAATCGTTCTCGTCCGGGGGGCAGATATCCTTTCAGCGGTGTGTGCTGGCGCGAAACGCGGGGGATGGCCTTCTCAAAACTGGTTCGGCCTCTCTGAGTATTACCAACTGCTTGATTTATGCGCAGACTAATCATGGAGTTCGGGTGACGGCCGGCACGGTCTCCATCGGGAACTGCACGATAGCGACCAACGCCTGGGGCGTGACCAACTCAGCGGGTACCGTCGCGGTGAAGAACTCCATCATCTGGGGCAACACCAATGGCGGATTGAGCGGGGTCACGGCGACCTACACTGACTGCCAGAGTCCCGGCATTGCGGGCACCGGCAACATCAGCCTGGATCCGCTGTTCGTGGACACGACCTATTACCACGAGAAGTCCAAGCTGGGGAACGCCGTCGGCGGCTATTTCAGCGGTGGAAGCTGGGAGCGCTCGTCTTCAAGCAGCCCTTGCATCGACGCCGGCGATCCGGCTGATTCGTGGGCGAATGAACCGGAGCCCAACAGCAAGCGCCGCAACATGGGCGCCTACGGGAACACCTCTGTGGCTTCGGCAAGTGTCGCGGCTAAGGGAAGCGTTTGTATTGTGTACTGAGATGGTGTAGGCAAGAGCCTCGGTCGATGGCACTTTCGGGATTAGCAGGGGGTCTGTTGATGAATTTCTCGAGGGTCGCCACCAAGAAGGGGCCAAACGGGGTCACTGTGTATAGGGCTCTGCTGAAAAAGTCGGCCTTTCGATTTCTCCCGGTTTGTCTTTCCTCGGATTGATTTTGTTGTTCGTGGCTTGGACGGCTTGATCCGGAGCAGGTGAAGCTCTTGGCGGTCCAACACCTCCCACTGCACCTCGTCGCCGGCTGAAAGACAACCCACAGGCGGAACTCCCGTTTCGCTCCGTTTTGACGGCCATGGAACGCAATGGTTCCTTGAAGGGTAAAGACCGGATCCGGATCGACTCCACGCATAATCACGGATGGGTGGCCGACCTGAGCCGCTTGGAGTGCGTGCGGGAAACCTTGCGTCTGGCACTGGTATTTCTGGAGCCTTTTACGGGCGCCCCCGAACCGTGGAACCGCTGGGTTGAGGGATATATGTCGGAGAAACTGGACTGCAAACTGAAAGTTCCTCAGCTTAAACGGCTGATGGATCAAGCCTGGATAGATACGGCCAACGTGCTCTGGAAACTGCAACCTTTTTTCAAGCGCCAGCTTTTGGGTGACTGTAGCCGAATTGTAGCCGAATGATGTCGCGAAACGGGTTGAAATGGCTTGCAGAGGGTTGAACTGGCAAAAACCGTGCAGGCGTTGGAAAACACATTATTCCTCAGCAATTACGGGCTTTTGCTTGAGTTTTTGAATGGAGCGGGCGACGGGGATCGAACCCGTGAAACCAGCTTGGAAGGCTGGAGCATTACCACTATGCAACGCCCGCTAAAACCGCCGGGCGGGAGTGCCCGGAACGGAGATGCTTATGACGATTTTGCCGCAGTTTGTCAAACCGCTGCGGCGGATCGATGAAAACCGGCCCGCAGTGCGCGCGCCGGGCTCAGGTTTTTGAAACGATTAAATCTTTGTCCAGATATTGCCCTTTTTGGAGGAAGCGACTACCGCAGTGATGAATTTCATGCCGCGCAGTCCGGCTTCGACGCCCGGGAAATCCAGTTCTTCGGGCGTGGCTTTGCGCTTGTCGCTCCTGGCGCGAATGGTGTCGGCAAAGTTGCAGTAGTTGTTGGCAAAAGCCTCCAGAAAAGCTTCCGGATGGCCGCTCGGGACACGCGTGCAACGGGCGGCAGCCT
>JBAXJV010000168.1:0-6381 GCA_037137675.1 bacterium
GCGCCATAAACCGGCAGGATTTGTTGCGTGTCGCCCGGATTATGCGTCCTTTAGATCCGTGGTTTCTGCCCCGCCTGGGACCAGAATGGTTCAGGCAGCGCTATGCCCTTCGTAAAAAGGCGCAAAACGCAGAGCAAAACACCCGTACACATACTGATGGCAGTCTAGAAAACGATATTTATTTTTTGTTCCGCGATTCCCCTCTCAGGCAGACCGCGTTGCATGCGTTCCCTGATCATCCAGCCCGGTATTCGCTGTATGGAATGGATCTCCTGACGGCAAGAGGCTGGCGCACAGGGCATAATCTGGCATCGGTCAGGCGTCAGGGTCGTGTCTCTTACTGGTCCGGCTTTCTGATGGACCGGACGCTATCTCTGCTGGGTGGTTCGAGCGGGGACTTTACCGCCGTTCTGGCATCTTTGCATGCCATCAGAAGCAGCGGGCTGGTAGTGGCGACCGTGGATTCACTGGGCGTTCCTTTGCTTTGGCTCAGAAGCTTTGGAATGTTTTTTACGCCGATTGTGTATGTCAGCATCGGCTTTCCAGAACGCCTGCGGAAAATGAGCCGGTTCTGGCAGGTTGTATATAAAAGGCTGCTGCGTCAGGCTTCGGCGGTGGTCGCATATGGATTCGAGGAGGCCGAATGGCTTCGTCATTGGTTGGGCGATGGCGCAGAAGTCCGATTCATTCCCTTCGGAGTGGATACGCAAAAATGGCGTCCGGCGGAAGCTGTGCCCGAGACGTTGGATGTGTTGGCAATCGGAGCCGATCCGATGCGGGAGTTCAGCCTGCTGGCGGAATATGCCCGACGGTATCCGGATGTCAGCGTGTGTCTGGTGACGGTGCAGGAATGCGTGACAGAACTGGGAGCTTTGCCGGCAAACATGCGTGTGCACTTAAGGGTTCCGATCGAGAAACTCAGCGCGCTGATCGCTGGAGCGCGGGTGGTGGTCTTGCCGGTGAAGGAAAATACTTACAGCGGGGCCACAACAACCTTACTGCAGTGCATGGCAATGGGTAAGGCTGTAGCCGTGTCGCAGGTGGGGGCGATTCGCGAGGGCTACGGATTCGAAGACGGGGTTAATCTCCGATGGATGAAGCCGGGCTCGCTGGAAAGTTTGTCCGCAGCGGTGGCCGGATTGCTGGCCGACGGGGCGGTGAGGCGGCAGTTGGGCGGGGCGGCGCGCCGGCATGTGGTGGAGTATCTCGGATGGGATAGATATGTGAACGAGATGGAAAAGTGCCTGAGCGAATTGATTGATAAATGAGCGTCATGCAATCACAGCATTTAGAACAAGGCGCGCATAGCCACGCGGGCAAACACCCGCTGCCGCTCTATTTCATGTGGCTGTTAATCGCTGGCGCCGGACTTGTTCCGTCAGTGTTCATGGCGCCATTTCAAATCGGGCTGGATCCTTCCTGGATCTTGTCCTTAGCCCTCGCGGTAGTTGATGGCCGGGCCTTTGGTTCTGACTATGTATTTAACTACGGCCCGCTAGGTTTTCTTTGGACGCGCGTAGGCCCCGGCATATCGCGGTTTATATTTATAGCCTACGACATCTGGGTCTGGGCGCAATTGGTGTGGCTAGCCGCGCTGGTGTTCAAGCGCTGGCGGCTCGCGGCGGCCGCGCCTTTTTTGCTGGCTTTGTTTATCTCGGCGCCCTTTAGCGGGCTGATCACGGCCTTTTTCGCAATGCTGTTTTCAGGCGTTGTCAGGGGCTCAATTATGGCTTTTGCCGCCGCTGGTTTTTCGGCGCTGCTCTGCTTCTACATTAAAATCAATTACGGCGTGATCCTTATACCATTTTGGTTGATGGTGCTTCTGGTCGCTGTGTTTTCGGGAAAAATTAAGTGGTACCGGGCGGCATCATTAGCTCTTGTATGGAGCTGCTTGCTCATCTGGTCAGCCTGCCTCTTGAACGTAACGCTGCCGGGTTACTTGAAAGCGGGATTCTACCTGATCGCGGGATACAATGAAGCCATGTTCATCCCGATTGATAAATTTGACCGGGCAGTACTTCCAGCCTGGGGAATTCTGGCCGCGTTCGCCGCGTTGACGCTTTGGAATTGCCGTTCCATCGCCAGAAACATCGAGCGGGTGTCCTTGTACGTCATTACGGCGCTTTTACTTTTTATCACTTTTAAGAACGGGTTTGTGCGTGCCGATGCTCCGCATATCCTGATATTTTACGCCACATCGCCTGTCGTCATAGGACTTCTGGCCATCTTTGAACCGCGGCGTCCTGCACGGATGCTGATTGGGTTGATGTGTTTCGCGCTGCTGGCCGGGCTGGCAAATTCAACTTTCCGCATTCGCGACCTGCCACGTTCTGGCGCTTCCATGCTATGGCCCCGCACTTACCTGACCGAACTGTTCAACCCGGAAACAGCTTCGCAAAAGTACGCTTTCACATTGGAAGAGGAGTCCGCCCGGTATATTCCGCCGACCGTTCTCTCTAACATTCAAACAGACAGCACAGATGCAGTTTCAACGGACATCCAATCTATTTTTATTAACCATCTGAAATACAATCCGCGCCCCGTACCGCAATCTTACCAGGCCTACAACCGCTATCTAGATAATCTCAATGCGGTCAAGTACGCATCCCAATCGGCGCCCGACACCGTTATTTACCAAAGTAAAACCATTGACCGGCGCCACCCGTTTTGGGATGAATCCATCACAAAACGAGTTATGCTAACAAACTACCGGTTTTTTCCACAATCCGGCCTGATTTTTGATCCTGTTTACTACTTGAAACGCTACCCGGATATTGCCGCCGCCGTGAAAGACGGGAAAGTCGCCAGCGCTTTGGAGCATTACGAACCGACGGGACATCGTGAAGGACGTCTTCCCGGTTTCCTCTATCTCAAACGACGTGCGCAAGCCCTGGCCTGCACGTACGCCATGGACCGGCATGTGTCGCTTTGCTTCAACACCCCGTTCCGCGTCGAACATGCCGACGACCTGCTGTATTTGAACGCCCATGTCCGCTATTCATTCCTGGGACAACTTCGCGGTCTATTGTTTCAGCCGGCTCCGATTTACGCGTCTCTGACCTATGCCGACGGACAGACGGAAGTGTTCCGTGCCTGTCGTCCAATTCTGGAAACCGGCGTGCTCTTGAATAAGAAAATTTCCGACCACGAGGACACGGCCACTTTTTTCCGGACCCTGGGACGGGAGAATATAGAGGTGGCAAGCATCACATTTACCACGCCTCATCCAGCCAGCTTCCGCCGCGCCATCCCGTGTGACATTTGGAGGCTTCGCTTTAACTAGGCGCGCAGAAAGCCTGCACAATATGGCCATTTTGTTGTATCCACAGGACCAGCATCAGGATGCGGGCTTCTACAGCTTCCTGTTCGATGCTTTGACGAGGCATGCCGGTGCGCGGAAGGCGGTCGGTAACCGCCCTCTGCCGCGTATGCAACAACCACGCCAGCATGAGAGTGTATGGATCGAATGGAATGGCATCCGGGTGCTGGTGGATATGAGCGATCATATATTTCTGTTTGATTTGCCTGCGTTGCGGATGTGCGATGTATATTTGAAGGCAAACCTCAACCAACCGATGGCGGAAAAAGTGCTGGCGCGAGCCGGGGCGATGGATTGCCATAACAAGCTGCGCCCATTTATGTTCCTGCCGCCGGCGCGTTTAGCCGCATACTCCGGCCTCGAACGGGCAACGCGCTTGTTGCGCAAGGGACGTTGGCGGCCATTCGATTTTTGCCATGTGGTGGGGGTTTACAACAATCCCTTTCTCAACGGAGTTCCCCCGGAAGCCTCGATGGACATCACGGCAGATCCGCGCACGAACCATTTCTGGACGCGTTATCAGATTCAGCGAGCTTTGCAGAACACAGGAATGAAGGGTTTCTGCCGTCTGACAAATCGAGGAAACGCGGCTTTGCTCGATCCAAAAGGCGTGGTAAAAGCCAATCTGAATAACCGGACCTTCCAGCTGGCCATGCTCGCAAGCCGTATGACGGTGCTGAACACGTTGCCGCATGCGTTGTTCCCATGGAAGGCGTTGGAAAGTATGGCTCTTGGAATTCCGTTCGTGGCGGAACGCCGCCCGCAGATCATGATGCCCGAGGCTCTTGAACTGGTGCCGGGGCGCCACTATCTGGAGTTGCTGCCGGAGCTGCCAGGATTCGCCGAGTCGGCAGACCAGGACGATCTTCGCGCCTACAGGGTTTTCCCGGAAATCCGCCTGGAGCGTCTGCGCGAGCGAGCGGAATGGTTGAAAGGCGAAATCTGCAACCACGGGCGCATGGCGGAGATGCTCGCCGAGGTTGACTCCTACCGGCGCCGTGTGCTGAATCCGCCTTTTATTGCGCAATTCTTTGCCGATACAGTGGCGCAGGCGATTAAAGGGAAAGGAGTGCCAGCATGTGGTTCGTGACGCCAAAGACGCCGCCCCCGGTGACGGTCAGAATCTGGAACGACTGGTATCCATACAAGAAGGCCTATGTGATCCAGGGCTTTTACGAGTTGGGGTTGAAGCGTGAGGTGAGGATGGATTTGGTGGACTACGGCGAACTGGAGCGGGCTGGTGCGCCGGTTCCTACCACAGATGATTACAATTCGCACAAGAATCTGGTGCTATTCCAAATAGTGCTGGGCGGCGGACGGACGGTGAACGCCGTCTACGATTGCAACGACCTGTATTACAAAATTCCAAACGCTTTGTTGCGTTGGTCGGACCTGTACTTCAAGTCGAACTACCAGTCAGAATATTTGCGAACGGGCCAGCTGTTGAAGGGGCCATATTGGGACTCACAGCGTTTTCGCGCGGAATGCCTGCCGGAGCCGCTCGATCTGAAGGAAGCAGCCAAATGCCGCCCCTGCTCGTTTTCGATGCACCTGACAGATTCTCCGGAACGAAACCGCCGGTATTTGCGCAGGCTGGAGGGCTCGTGGCAACGGACAGCGCCTGCGCGCAAACGGCACGACGTTTTCTATCTGGGCAGCTATTGGGGGGCGCGTCAAACTGTGATGGATGCGTTGGTGAAACAACTGGCGCACGGAGATATTCGCTGGCTCGGCGGCCTGGTTGAAGCGGGCACTCCCCTGCCAGCGGCAATGGTCCGATATTTACACAAATCCGTGGGACAGGAACAATGGGGAAAGATGGCGGCGTCCGCCCGCTTGCCGTTGATGGAGCGAGGTCTGGACGGATGTACTTCCTACAAACCGGCGCATTACTGCCTGATCGGAGCACCGTTCGCTGCGATGGAGTTCCTGTCGAATTTCTGGCTGCCCATGCGCGCGGGAACGAACTATTTTCAGGTGGACAATGATTTCGGAAATCTTGGCGAGCTGCTTCGCGGGATTTCGGACAAGCAATTGGTTGCAATGGGAGAGCGCAATCTGGCGTTCTGGCACGAGGTGCTTTGTCCGGAGGCGACGGCGCGATACATATTGAGGGAAGCACTACGGGCCTGACCCGGAAAAGAAAGGATAGGATCATGGCAAGCAGCGTATGGAGAAGCATTCAGCGGATGGTTTACCAGTTCAATTTGGATCGTCTGGCGGATTTGTACCAAACTGACAAAGGCAGCGGACACGGGTATATGAAGATATACCGGCGTTTTCTGCGGCCGTACAAATTTCGTCCGGTGCGGCTACTGGAAATCGGCGTTGGTGGCAGGGGGCCAACCAATGGGGGAGCCTCGTTGAGGATGTGGAAAAACTATTTTCCGTTCGGGAAAATCTACGCACTGGACCTGTTCGACAAGTCGCAGTTGGAAGAGCCGGGAATCCGCATCTTTCAGGGCGATCAGTCGGACCCTGATGCCTTACGGCGCGTGACTGATGAAAGCGGCGATCTGGACATCATCATAGACGACGGCAGCCATCGCAACGACCATGTGGTCAAAACATTCGAGCTGCTGTTTCCGCGACTGAAGACGGGCGGCTTATATTTCGTGGAGGATGCGCAGACTTCGTATTGGCCAAGCTACGGCGGATCCAGTAAAGATCTGCAGAAAGCCCAGACCCTGATGAACTTTTTCAAGCACAAGGCGGACAGCATTCATTATCCAGAACTGATTCTGGAAGGACCGAGCGAGCCGGACATTTATGACAAACACATCACGGGTCTGCATTTTTCCCGAAGTTTGATTGTGATCGAAAAAGGCGATAATTCCCGTCCGTCCACATTGATTGTCAATCACAAGGCCCCAGCCTGGTTATGAATGACATGGAAGCAATTAAAATAATATCTGTAGTGGGTGCAAGACCCAATTTCATGAAAATTGCGCCCTTCTGCCAGGCGGTGGCACGGCATAATGCCGGTTGACCATGCCGGCCCATTAAACATTTACTGGTCCACACGGGGCAGCACTACGATGACCGGATGTCCCGCGATTTCT
>JBAXJV010000169.1:0-6373 GCA_037137675.1 bacterium
TATTACATTCCTTCCGCTCGAGCGAGATTAACGGTTCCAGCGATGACTGTGCGGCAGCGAAGCCGGATATTACAAGGCACGACAGGGTTGTCGTCCTACCGAATCCGCTTGGAATTGGCTGCTATATTGGCGTAATGGGTCAGTCACATGCTGGTAGGGCGAACCGTCACGGTGAGCCGCTGTGGCTATTCACGCCCCGCCCGCTTGCACCACGCTCGGCGGCCTCGGCGATGCCGCCCTACCATAATTCCCCTGCGTCAACCCATTGCTGATTGGCTGCTATTTTGGTTGTTAGATCTTGCCATTGATGGTACTATTATAACGTCAAAGAATGTCCGGGTATTCGCTGGATTGACGCATCGGGAGGTTGTCATGATTTTTTCTGGGCGTATGCGCGAAAATGTCATAGTGAAGGCGGATGCTGTGGCTGGCAGGCAAGCCGTTCCCGTACAGAGTGCCCGCGGATGGCCTTTTTTGCTGTCCGCGCTTTTATTGGCGGGGCTTTTTCAGGCCGGTCCAGCTCGGGCCGCCGATGCGCCGCACAACGCGACTAATTCGATGGACTGTATCTCCTGCCACCTGACACACCATACGGCCGGCATCACCATCTCGAATGCCGTGGGCAACGTCAACCTGTGCCACAGTTGCCATACGCCCGGCGGCTTGGCGTCCCGCTACGCCCTCGTGGAGAGCGACCAGGCGAACGCCGGGCCCGGGCTGCCGACCAACGTGATCGCCTCGGGTACGTCCCACCGGTGGGATTCCGGCCTTGCCGGGCACATCGACTACATGGGCGGGGCCCAAACCAACGCCAGCGGGACCGTTTCGCCTAGCGGCGACTACACCGGGCGGGTAGCCAAAACCTACGTTCTGACCATCGTCACCAACGGGCAGGTGGGAGTCGCAAAATTCAACTGGACCGGCACCCAGCCCGGCGGGGGGGGCGCCTCGAACGTGCTGGCCAACAGCCTGGTGGCGCTCGATCAGGGGATTTCGGTCGTCTTCTCCAACGGCACCCTTAACCCGTCGTTCCGGACCGGCGATCAGTGGAACCTGAACGTCCGGTCTGACATCAGCCAGCCGACCAATCCGCTTCTGCTCGGGAGAGTCAGCGGCGGACTTCTCGCCTGTCCAGACTTGTCACAACCAGCACAGCGAAACCAACACCCCCTTTGATAGTGCTGCGCCAACCACGCCTGGCGCTTCAGGCCGGCACTTCCAGCGGATCGACAACAACGCCTGCCAGTTGTGCGTTGAATGCCATGCGGCGCGGAATGTCACGAATGCGGCCGCCGGATCACACCCGGTCGGCGTGACCATTCCGTCCAACAGTCTCTTCAAGGCGCCGTCGTTCCTGCCGCTGGAGAAAACGGCCAACAAGGTGCGCTGCCTGAGCTGCCACGACATCCATAACTCCGCGACGTCGGACGGCAACCTGCTCCGAATCGCGAACCGCAACGCGCTTTGCACCGACTGCCACACGCTGGCCGATACGAATCAGGCCGCGCACCTGAGTTTGATCAACGGCGTGCTGTGGCCGGGCGGCCAGTACGGAACGACCTACCCGCAGCAGACCGACGCCGCCCAGCGCGGCATGTGCAACAACTGCCACCAGCCGCACGGATGGCCAACCAACCTGACATCGAGCGTTGACTTCACAAACCTGCTCGTCGAAGCGCGTGTGACGATCTGCCTTACCTGCCACGACGGCTCTCCGGCGGCCTCCACAAACAGCGTCATCGTTGATTTCACCAACACTACAAAAGTTGCGCGCCACGCGGTGAGGAGCAGCGACCCCCTGCGTAAGGCCAGCCGTCCCGTGGATTGCACCGACTGCCACAATCCGCATCAGGCTAGACTCGGACGATCGGTCTATACCAACGCGGTCGCGATGACGTCCACCCGCAACCTGGTCGTGAATCCGAATGTCGGCGTTTCGGGCGTGGTGGTCAATTACGCGCTGCTTGCGAACTATGCGGCCCCTTCGACCAACATCTATACGCTGACCAACAGCGTGGTGTACGAGTACCAGATCTGCTTCAAGTGTCACTCGTCCTACTGGTCCGGCTGGAACACCAACTCGCCGCCGACCGGACTGTCCGCCAACGGGACCGTGTCCACTCCGATCGAGACGGATCTCGTGCAGTCGTTCAACTTCAACAACAGGTCGGGCCATCCGATCGTGACCGGGCTCAATAACTTTACCAACTCGTACGCCCCCAGAAACCTCGCGACGGGTTCCATGAAGGCCCCGTGGGCCGCCAACGTCGGCACGCAGACCATGCTGTGTACGGACTGCCACAATACGGACGGGAACCTGGCGCAGGGGCCGCACGGATCGGCCGCGCAGTTTATGTTGCGCGGCGCGAACGCCGCCAACTGGCCCAACGTCGACACCGCGAACATATCCACATCCTGGTGTGTGAACTGCCACAACCCCAATGCTGATATCCATACATCAGGCGTGCATGCTGGTACCGTTAGCGGCGTTGCCATGCGATGCTACAGTTGCCACATCGTCATTCCACACGGGGGCAAGATGTCCCGACTCATCGCAGACCGGAACGGGGTTATGCCGGTCCGATATGCCTACAGCAACGACAAAAACAACGTCCAAATACTTCAGTTCAAAAAAATCAGCGGCACTCAAAGCGGCGACAGTCAATGCAACACGGCTTGCGGAGATCACCTTTTCTCGGACCCGTTGTCAGAAGACTGGTAGCCTCATCTGCGCCAACAGAGCACCATGCAAACGATCAACATCCACAGCATGAAGAGGTTCCTGCGGTCACCGGCCATCATCATGGCCGAGATCGTTGTGATCACGCTGGCGAGCGTGACGGGGGTGGTTTATCCTCAGGCTGGGGCCGTGGACGGCGAGGCGCTCGCACAGTTGCGCGAGAGCCTGCCGGCGCTTGCGGCGCTGGGGCAGGACCTGGCGCTTGACCGGGTGTTCCGGAGCGTCTGGTTTCTGGTGGCTGTCGCCCTGGCGTTCGCCTCACTTCTGGTTGTGGCCGTCGAGGAGGTTAGGCGCCTGTTTAGGACGCGGTTCCGTCCGTTCGCTCCGGCAGGCGGGCTGTTCATCCATGTGGGCCTGTTACTGGTGATTCTGGCGGCTGCGCTGAAGGCCCTTTTCGGCGCCGAAGCCACGGTGGACGTGCTGGAAGGGGAGACCCTTCCCCCCACATCGGCCGCGTGGGCCGTGCAGAAGCCGGGCGTGCTGGTGAGCCCGCTCAGGATCGCGAACCCGATCACGCTTGAGACGGTCGATGCCCACCGCTATCGGGGCGGTGACCTACAAAGTCTCGCGGTGCGTCTGCGCCTCGCTGGGGACGCAACCGCGCCGCGCGTAGCGGATGTTCCCGTAAACGGAAGCATGGACGTCTCCGGCGTGCGGCTATTTGTCGGGCACGACTATGGCCCGGCCGCTCTGATCGAATGGCAAGGAAAGGTCGGCGAGCCGGCGAAGACGGCGGCCCTGCTGAAGCATGAGCGCGGCCGGCGGTTCGAGGGGGTGCTGGCGGGTCCCGACGGGGAGAGCGCCTATCTGCGGGGCTCTGTGGACCCGGCCGGAAATCGGCCGGCCGGCATCGAGGTCCGCGTGATGAAAGGCGCCGCGCTCCTGTCGACATCCACCGTGCGGATCGGCGAAACGATCACGATTCCATCAGGGGGCTCGCTCACGTTGCACGGCGCGCCGTTCTGGGTGCGCTTGCACGCCAGCCGTGACCCGGAGTTGTGGCTGTTCTATTTCGGTTTCACCTGTGTGCTCTTAGGCGTTACGGTGCGGTTCACACTCATTCCGCTTCCGAGGTTAGCAGCCGTTCCGGTCCGAACTCTTTCCTGCAAACACCGCGTCGACGCGCGGATGCCGCAGCCGGCCATGCTATTTGCTCTGGCGGGGCTCTTGGGTTTGACCGCCTGCAGCAGACCCTCCAGCGCCGAGGCGCGGAAACTCGTCGAGCGTTACAACACGGTCGTTGCCGAGGCTTATCGGCGGGGCGACGTGAAGCTCGTGGACGGTGTTGTGGGGCCGAACGAAGGCAAGAAACTCACCGGCCTGATCGGTGTCCACCTCGACATGGGCCTCACGCTCGATTCGAAGATGCTCTCGCTTGATGTGCTGGACGCGAAGCAGTCGAAGGACCACCTTCAGGTTCTGACCAAGGAACGTTGGAGCTATTGCGACCGTCGCATCGGCACGGGAGAGCAGGTCGGGGAGAAATCGGAAGACGCCTACGAGATGAGGTATTTCTTCAAGCGGTTTGATAAGGAGTGGCTGGTCGACCGGATCGAGTTTGCCACGCCGCCGCAATTCGGGCGGGAGCCCGGAACGTGGGCCATTGCCCACGGCCGTATGCAGGGTCACGCCGCCAGCCAGGCGGAGAGCAAGGAGGCCGCCAAGCCATGAGTCCATTTGCCTGGGAAACAACTCTGCACTGGAGCGCGGTCGCGCTCTACATCGCCGGTATCGTGGGCGTCGCCTATGCGCTTATCTTCGACCGGCCCGGGAGGCGCGCCGGGGCTCTGGGATTGGCCGCTGCGGGATTGTTGCCGCACACGGCGGCGCTGGCGCTGCGATATGTGCACGTGGGTCATGGACCCTATATGATGCAGTACGAGGTGCTGTCGTCCAATGCCTGGATCGCCATCGTCCTGCTGCTCCTGTTTCTGTGGCGCCGGCCGGATTGGTCCCCGCTGGCGTTGGTTGTGTTGCCGGTCTCGGTCCTGATGCTGGGGTTCGGACTCTTCACCAACCCCGAGGCGCGCGATCTGCCTCCGACTCTTCGCTCGATGTGGCTGGTGTTCCACGTGCTGTTCAACAAGCTGGCGGTTGGCGCGTTTCTGCTGTCGGTTGCGGCGGCCGTGATTCTGCTTCGGAAGCTCGCTGGCGCGTCGAGCCCGCTGCTGGACCGGATGCCCGCCGCCGCGACGGTGGAAATATACACGATGCGCTTTGTCGGCTTTGGCATGGTGTTCTGGACCACGACGATCGGCGCCGGAGCGATCTGGGCGCATCAGTCCTGGGGGCGCTACTGGGGGTGGGATCCGATCGAAACCTGGTCGTTGGTCACCTGGCTCAGCTATGCGATTCTGCTTCATGCGCGGCTGTTCTTCCGGGTGAATGCCAGGGCTACAGCCTGGGGGACGATCGCCTGCTTCATCCTGTCGATTCTAACCATACTGGTTTTTCCGTTCGTCTTCCCCTCCATGCACGCCGCCTATTTCCAGCCATGAAAAAAAAGCGTCCAGAAATATTACTCGTGACTCCGCCGTATCATTCGGGCGTGGTCGAGTCCGCCGGCTCATGGCTGCCGCTGGGGCTGCTCTATGTGGGCGGCGCGCTGCAACGCGCCGGCTACGGAGTGGCGCTCTATGACGCGATGACGCGGTTCGACACGCTGGAGCAGGTCCGCGAGACCCTTCGCCGGGAGCGGCCAGACGCCGTGTTCGTTTCCTGTATCACCGCGACCGTGATGGACGGCATCGAGGTATGCCGTGTGGCCAAGGAGGTGCGGCCCGGGACGCTGACCGTGCTGGGCAATACGCATCCCACCTTTATGTACGAGGAGGTGCTGGGAAATTTCCCGGAGGTGGACGTCATCGTGCGCGGCGAAGGCGAGGTGACGTCGGTGGAGCTGATGGACGCCTGGCAGGCCGGCGCCGATCTGCATCGCGTGCCGGGGCTTGCTTTCCGGGATGGGTCCCGCATCGTGGCCACCCCGCCGCGTCCGTTTCTAGCCGGCTTGGACGAGCTCAGTCCCTCTTGGGACCTGGTGCCGTGGAAAGAGTACAGCTACCGGCCCAAGCCCGGTTCCGTCCTGGCTGTCGTTTCGTCCTCGCGGGGGTGCAAGCAGCATTGTTCCTTCTGCTCGCAGCGGCTGTTCTGGAAAGAGTCGTGGCGGGCGCGCTCGGCGACGCGTTTCGTGGATGAACTCGAGATGCTCCGGGTCCGCCACGGGGTGGACGTGGTCATGCTTGCGGACGAGATTCCCACGCTCGACGCCGTGCGCTGGCGGAAGATCCTGGACCTGCTGATCGAACGGGATTTGGGCACGACCCTGCTGCTCGAGACCCGGGTGGACGATGTTCTTCGCGACGCCGCTCTGTTGCCCCTGTACCGCAAGGCGGGCGTTGAGCATATCTACGTCGGGGTGGAATCGGTCAACCAGCGGACGCTCGATTTGTTCAAGAAAGACGCCAAGGTCGAACAGGGCCGCCGGGCGATCGAACTGATCAACCGGCATGAGATCATTTCCGAGACATCGTTTGTCATGGGCATGCCGGATGAAACCCTGCCGGACATGCAGCGGACCATCGAGCTGGCGAAGTTCTTCGATCCGGACATGGCGTTCTTCCTGGCCATCACCCC
>JBAXJV010000170.1:0-6366 GCA_037137675.1 bacterium
ATTTGGGGTTTCTGCGCAATGTGCTTGAGCAAGGACGGGTATGCAATGGCGATTATCCACCTGCCTATGCTTGGGTGATGGCTTTCCCCGCATGGCTGTTGCACGGAAACCCCTATTGGGTGGCACGCTTCGGTGGCGCATTTTTCGGCGTGGGGCTGGTGCTGGGCATACATGTGCTGTTGACGCAGGTCAAAGGACGTACGGCCGGACTGGCGGCGGCGGTTTTGGTGGCGGGGTGCCCGTTGTTCTGGCTGTTGCAGAAGACGGGCGTAGGGAGCTTCGCAAATCAATTGGGTTTGTTGCTGATTCCGGCGGTGCTGTGGGCCTATGTCTCCGGCAGGCGCTTTTGGCTGGCGGCGACACTGGCGGCTTTGGCCGTTGCGGTGCCGATGATGCTGCTGCATGCGCTGATTTTGCTGGCGCTGTTAATTCAGCTGACCCGGAGCGAAGGCCGCAGGCGGATGGTTTTGCTGGCGATGCTGGCTCTGGCGTTTGTCCTGGCGCTGGGCATTGCCTTCCGTCTGCCTCCGGCTCGCGGCATGGTGATCGCCTCGATGTTGACGGGAAATTACCAGTTGACGGAGGTGAACTGCCCGGGTTGGGGAGCTGTGATGCGAGTTTTGGTGGTGGACTTTATCTCGCTCAAACGCATCGGGTATGGTTCGTGGATGTTAAACGGGACGGCCTTGGCGGTGACAGCGCTTTTTGCGACGATGCTGGCCTTCGGTTGGCGGCGGCGGGATTCCGCGTGGCTGATGATTGGCGCGTGGGGCTTGCTGGCGAGCGCGAATCTCCATCTGGGGCTTTTCCAGTTTACAAACTACCAGCGTGAAGGGTGGAGCCTGCTGATTGCGATGGCCTGCATGGGCGGGTTAATTTTCGATGTTCTCTGGCGCTGGAGAATCGGTCGGAGTTGGCGCGGAGTCCTGGGAACGGGCATCGCGCTAGCCTCGGCGGCCGGGTTGCTGCTTCCTCCCGCGCATAATATTCCGGCTGGGCCGGCAGAGTCTGATGTGGTGAGGTTCCTGCTGACGTTGGATCCATCCGCGACCGTGCTGGCGCGGAATATGTCAGGCTTCGCATCAGGGCAAGGCGATGTGATCAGGGTGCTGCATCCCCGGACGGTTTCGGAGATGTCGGGCATTTCCAGCGCGCGCGGACCGGTATATTTTCTTAGGGATTATCCACGGACCTCACCCCAGGTCTCGCCGGTCATGCGAATCCTGCAGCCGGCGCTGACGGAGGAGAACGAAAAGGCGCTGATGCGGGGAGAAGAAGATAATCGGCGATTAGAAGCGCAGCTTTCGGGATGCGAAGTGCGCGTGACAAAAGTTTCTCCGTATCTGGATGTCTGGCAGGTGCTGTCAGAGTGATGGATCATCTGGCGCCTGGTCGTTCAGGCTGTGGCGCAGTTTCCAGCTGGTCTGGCGCGCCATGCCCATCAGGATGCGCACGTCGTTTTCGGTCAGTTGTCCGCGGGCGAAAATGCGCCGGATGCCCATCATCATGTGCGTTTCCTTTTCCGGCTGCATGAAGCCGACTGTGCATAAAAGTTCCCGCCACATTTCCAGCATCCGTTCGCGCAATTCGATCGGAGCGACGGGCGAAGGCTCCGTCGGCGGCACATAAACCTGAGCGGCCACGAAAATCTCGTAGGCGCAAATCAGCACCGCTTGAGAAAGATTCAGCGACGGGTAATCCGGGGAGCTGGGAATCTGGATCACATGCGTGCAGCAGGCTAATTCATCGTTGGCGAGTCCGAAGTTTTCGGCGCCGAATACCAGCGCGACACGGTTGCCCGCACGCGCTGCCTCTAAAATCTGCGGCGCATACTCCCTCGGCGTCCCGGCATGTGCGCGGTAGAGCCCGATACGCGCCGTCGTCCCAAAGGCCAGGCCGCAATCGGCCAGCGCCACAGCCACGCTTGCCACTTCGCGGCGGGCATCCAAAATCGGCGTCGCCGCCACCGCCAGCTTGCGCGCCGCGTCCCAGTCCAGACTTGGATCGGGATTGACCAGCACCAGATCTTTCAGCCCGGTGTTGGCCATGGCGCGACAAACCGACCCCACATTCCCGCCGTAGATCGGATGCACGAGCACAATGCGCAGATTATCGAGCGGGTTCATTTTTTGAGACGCCCCCATGTGATCGTGCTCCCGCTCCAGCGCAGGATGCCGCGGCGGGCGCAATTGCCCAGCAGGCGCGAAAGATGTTCCGGAGTCACGCCGATAGCCGTCGCAACGCTTTTCTTTGAGAGTGGCAGGGTGATGCTGTCTGCGTCGCCACCCTGCTCGCGCAGGAAGGCAATCAGTCGTTGGTCCGCAGAATGCGAAGTTAATTGCACAATACGCTCAGCCAGATAGCGCTGCTTGCGCATCAGCATGGCGAGGAAGTCGTTACGGAAATCAAGGCGATCGAACATCGCGAGTAAAGCTAAACGCGGTATTGCTATCACCGCCGCCGTGGTCAACGCAGTTGCCGTGACAGGATAGAGGTCGGCTTCAAAGAGGATGACCTCGGCGAAGGTTTCCGGTGGTTGGACAATTTTTATTACCACGTCACCACCATCGGGAGCGGTCTTGTGAAGTTGAATGCGTCCGGTATGACAGACGAAGACCGCACGGCCCGTCAAACCCTCCCTGAACAAGACCTCGCCTTTGCGCAGCGCCTTGTAGGCGGCGATCTCCGCCAGCGCCTGGCGGCTGGATTCTTTCAGGCCCCGGAAAAAAGAGGCGTCGGCGATGAATTGTAAAGGTGCTGGCATGAGAAGAGAGTGTTCGGTGTTCAGTGTTCGGTGTTCAGGCCGAAAACGTTTTCCACTGCCGTGTTTATCTCAAGTGATTGAACCCGAACCCTGAACACCGAACACCTGATCAGAACGGAGCCGGCTCATCGTTATGCTGGGCTTCGGCAGCAGTGGCCGCCGGCGGAGCGGAGCGAGGAGGGGCTTCACCGGCATCGCCTGCAGGGGAGGTTTCGTCGCGGCGACTGTTGAGAAACTGCACACGGGAGGCCTGAACCCGCAGTTTGCTGCGCTTGGTGCCGTCCTTACCTTCCCATTGGTCGTACTGCAAACGGCCTTCGACCAGCACCGGCGAACCTTTGTGCAGATATTTTCCACAGTTCTCAGCCGTCTGACCCCAGACCGTAACGTCCACAAAGCAGGTGTTTTCGACCTCTTCCCCGGCCTTGTTTTTATACCGGTCGTTGACGGCTAGACGCAGGTCGGAGACGGACGAACCGCCCGCGTTGCGGACTTCTGGGTCGGCCGTCAGGTTGCCAATCAACAGCACAAAGTTTGCAGATGCCATACAAACGACCTCCTGATGTTTGACATGAGTAAACACGGTCCGCGCGCCGGTGTCAATGAACAGCTGCGGAGAAGATGAGGCTGTTAGGCTATTAGACTGTTAGGCTGTTAGAAAAAACGGGGAAAGACGAAAAAGGGTGTGCGCAATTTTGTTCTGCTAACAGTCTAACAGCCTAAACCACCTGATCCTTACCAACCATCCCCGGACATGCTAGAATTCCCAGCATGACAAACATTCCAACGCCTGAGGACAGCGGCGCGGCGATCGAAGCAATTCGAAAGGAGTGGGGTGGTCGGCTGCTGATTCTCGGTCACCACTATCAGGATTCCGGGGTGCTGCGCCATGCCGATGTGATTGGTGATTCGCTGGAGCTGGCGCGCGCTGCCGCCCGCGCTACGGCGGCCGAGCGGATTGTCTTCTGCGGCGTCCGCTTTATGGCGGAGTCGGCCGATATTCTGAGTCAAGGCCGGCGATCAGTCTATATGCCTGCCGTCAATGCCGGCTGTCCGATGGCCGACATGGCGGACATCACTCAGGTTGAGCGCGCCTGGCGGGCGCTGACCGGCATGGCGCCCGACTGGCTGCCCGTGGCCTACGTTAACAGCAGCGCCGAAATCAAGGCGTTTTGCGGGCGACAGGGAGGATTGACCTGCACGTCGAGTAACGCCGGGAAGGTGTTTGAATGGGTCTTCAAACAGCAGCGGCGTGTGTTCTTCCTGCCTGACGAGCATTTGGGCGCCAATACGGCGCACGATCTGGGTCTGGCTGATGTGGCCGTGAGGATTTATGATCAGCGCGTCTGGGATGGCGGGCTGACTGCTGAGGGCGTGAAGGATGCGCAGGTGATTGTCTGGAAGGGTTTCTGTCCGATCCATATGGTTTTTTCTCCGATTCGCATACGTGAAATCCGGCAGCGCTGGGCCGGCGCTAAAATCATCGTGCATCCGGAAACGCCCAAGGAAATCGTGCGCCTGACCGACGCCCACGGTTCGACCGCGCAGATTATTCGCTACGTTGCAGCGCTGCCGCGAGGGGCGACGGTTTTCGTCGGCACCGAGGCACACCTCGTGCGCCGTCTGGCGGATGAGCATCAGGCCCGCGGGGTGAATGTGCAGGTGATTGCGCCGTCTTTCTGCCCGAACATGGCTAAGACCAATCTGCGTAATCTGCTGGCCCTGCTGCGCGACTGGCCAGATGCTGCACGAATCAAAGTGCCGTCCGCAACGGCCGGCGAAGCGCGCACAGCGCTCGAACGCATGCTGGCGTTGGGATGAGCGCCTTCCGGTTACATGCTCCGTTCGCGCCTCAGGGCGATCAGCCCGCCGCCATAGAAAGCTTGCATCAGGGGCTGGTGGCGGGGCGGCGCTTCCAGACTCTGGAAGGCGTCACCGGCTCCGGCAAGACCTTTACTGTGGCCAATGTAATCGCCCGCTGGGGCCGCCCGACGCTGGTCATCTCGCACAACAAAACTCTGGCCGCGCAGCTCTATGCTGAATTGAAAGCCTTTTTTCCAGATAACGCGGTTGAGTACTTCGTCAGCTATTACGACTACTACCAGCCCGAGGCCTATATTGCGCGCACCGATACCTTTATCGAAAAGGATGCTTCGATCAACGAGGAAATCGAACGCCTGCGGCTGGCGGCGACAGCCTCGCTCTTGATGCGCGATGATGTGATCGTGGTCGCATCGGTTTCCTGCATTTACGGCCTCGGCTCGCCATCTGATTACCGCGAGATGGTGGTAGAGCTGACTCCCGGCCAGACAGTGGAGCGCGATGAGCTGCTGCGGCGGCTGGTGGAAATCCAATATACGCGCAACGATTACGAACCCGCCAGCGGCACCTTCCGTGTGCGTGGTGATACGGTTGATGTGGTGCCATCCTACTCCCGGAACGGCGTGCGGCTGAACTTCATGGGTGACACGCTCGAGCGCGCGCGGGCCTTCGATCCGGCCACCGGCCGCGCCGGCAAAGCGCTGGAGCGGGTCGTGATTGCGCCCGCCTCGCACTTCGTCATGCCGCAAAGCCGCATCACAGACGCGCTCGGCGCAATTCGCGCCGAGCTGGAGGCGCGCGTACGGGAATTCGAGTCTCAGGGTAAACTTCTCGAAGCCCAGCGCATACGCATGCGCGCCACCTATGATCTTGAGATGATGAAGGAGCTGGGCTATTGCTCCGGCATCGAAAATTACAGCCGGCATTTGAGCGGCCGCCCGCCCGGCGCACCGCCGGCGACGCTGATGGATTACTTCCCCAAGGGGTTTCTGACGATTGTGGACGAGTCGCACGTGACGCTGCCGCAAGTGCGCGGCATGTACAATGGCGATCAGGCGCGCAAGAGCGTGCTCGTCGAACACGGCTTCCGTCTGCCGTCGGCAAAAGATAACCGGCCCTTGCAGTTCGATGAGTTTCTGAACGCCACAGGGCCGATGCTTTTCACCTCGGCGACGCCCGGGGAATATGAGCGCCAGCTTTCCGGCCCGCCGGTGCCGCAACTCATCCGGCCTACGGGACTCGCTGATCCGCCGGTGGTCGTGCGCCCGCTGGAAGGCCAGGTGGACGACTTGATCGAAGAGGTGCGCGCCCATGCCGAGCGCGGCGAGCGGGTGCTGGTGACGACGCTCACCAAACGTACGGCGGAGGATTTGAGCGCCTACATGGAGCGGTTGAAGCTGCGCGTGCGTTACCTGCACTCCGACATCGGCGCCATCGAACGGGTCGAAATACTGCGCAGCCTGCGCAAGGGTGACTTTGATTGCCTGATCGGCATTAATCTCCTGCGCGAGGGACTCGACCTGCCCGAGGTGGCGCTGGTGGCGGTGCTCGATGCCGATAAGGAAGGGTTCCTGCGTTCTGACACTTCGCTGATCCAGACAGCAGGACGAGCCGCCCGCCACCTGAACGGCAGGGTGATTCTGTATGCCGAACATGTGACCGGCTCCATGCGCAGAATGATCGAGATCACGCAGGCGCGCCGGGAAAAGCAACTGGCTTACAACATTGAGCACGGCATTACGCCGCGCTCAGTGATTAAAAGCATTCAGGACGGTCTGGCG
>JBAXJV010000171.1:0-6339 GCA_037137675.1 bacterium
GTCTCGGCATCTGAAATCCGGCCGGCGGCATTCATGCGCGGGCCCAGCACAAAGCCAACCTGATAGGTGCCAATGCGGCCGTTGATCGCCGCAACGTCCATCAGCGCCCGCAAGCCGATGTGTTCACGCCGGTTGAGGCAGGCAAGTCCGTGGCTGGCCAGAATGCGGTTTTCGCCACGCAGCGGCACAATGTCAGCGATTGTTCCCAGCGCTACGAGGTCCAGATAAGCAAGCAGGTTATATGTCTCGCAAGCGGCATTTCCATGTTCGCGACCGTGGGCGAGCAGCGCATGGCAAAGCTTGAAGGCCACCCCCACGCCGGCCAGCATGCGGGTTTCCTGATTGCCGCCAAGCTTGGGATTGACCAGCGCCAGCGGTTTGGCGGTAGCGCCCGGCACCTCATGGTGATCGGTGACAATCACGTCAATTCCCAGCGCGCGGGCGCGGTCCACCGCCTCGATTGAGCCTGTTCCGCAATCCACGGTCACAATCAGCGTGGGCCGGAATTTCGTGCGGCAACGATCCACCGCGTCCGCAGTCAGCCCGTAGCCTTCATCCATGCGGTTCGGCAGGTAGGGGCTGGCCCTCAAGCCCAATGCCGAGAAGATCTGAATCAGCAGCCCGCAGCTGGTTACGCCGTCCACGTCGTAGTCGCCGAATATGACCACCGACTCCTGGCTTTCGACGGCATGCCAGAGCCTTTCGACGGCCACTGCCATGCCGGGTATTTCCAGCGGATCCGAGAGGTCGCTCAAGCGCGGGCGTAAAAACCGGTCGGCGGCAGCGGCGCTGGTTACGCCGCGCAGGATCAGTGCCCGTGCCAGTGGCGCCGGCAGGCCTGTGGAAACGACCAGCGCTTCCGCAGCCGCGGCATCCACTTCAGCTGCACGCCAGATCATGAAGCCAGTTGCTTCTGCCCCATATCAGGAGTCTTGAAGCGGTACCACATCAGCGTGATGGGGGTCGCAATATAGACTGTCGAGTAGGTGCCGGTGATCATGCCGATGAACATCGTGAGCGAGAAATCCCAGATCGAGCCGCCGCCCATTAACAGAAGAAACAGCACGGTCACGAAGGTCAGCCCGCTGGTGAGCAACGTGCGTGAGAGCGTCTCGTTGATCGCCTGGTTGCAAACTTCCACGAAGCTCCGGTGGCGCACAAGCTTCAAGTCCTCGCGGATGCGGTCGAAGATCACGATTGTGTCGTTGACCGAATAACCAATGATTGTCATCAGCGCTGCGAGCACGGTCAGATTCATCTGCAATCCGCACAGGTGCGCCAGCCCGGCCGTAACCAGCACGTCATGAAACAGCGACCCCAGGGCGCCCAGCGCAAACCCGAACTGGAAACGCCAGGCCACGTAAATCGTCATTGCCACCAGCGACCAGACCATCGCCCAGAAGGCTTTGCGCTTCAGTTCGCGGCCAATCTGGGGCCCGACCTCATCCTCCTGCAGCACCTTGAACTGCGCCGCTGGAAAGGCGCTCGCCAGGGTCGCCTGAACCACGGCGCTTTCCTTCATGTCGGCGACTTTAATCTGCAGGTAGTCACGGTTAGCTTCACTCTGCTTCTGGTACTGGATCGTCGCATCGCGGATGTTCGTGGCCTCGATGGCCTTGCGCATCTCCGCCACTCCCGGTTGGCTGGCCGTGTTGAAGGTCAGCGTCAGCGCCGCTCCGCCGGTCAGATCCACACCGAAGACCCGCCGTGGATCATGCATGCCGTTGTAGATCATGTAGGCCCAGCTTCCCAGAATTACAGCCAGCGAAACGGGTACGGCGATTTTCCACTTGCCGACAAAATCCAAGTTCGTGGGCTTGATCAGCTGCAGCATACGCAGCCGCTTCAAGTCGGACGTGCGCGTCGCAATCACGTTGTAGACCATGCGCGTTACGAAAACGGCCGTAAACAAGCTCACGATCAAGCCGGCCGTCAGCGTGACGGCGTATCCCCGCACCGGGCCCGATCCCAGCAGGAATAGAATCACGGCGGTGATAATGGTCGTAAGGTTGGAGTCAAAAATCGCGGAAAAGGCCCGGTCGTAGCCGGCGTTGATCGCCGCTTTGAACCCTTTGCCGAGCGCCAGCTCTTCGCGCATGCGTTCCAGAATCAGCACGTTGGCGTCCACCGCCATGCCGATCGTCAGCGCGATACCGGCAATGCCCGGCATCGTAAGTACGGGCAGCAGCATGCCCGACCCCGAAGCTCCGGCATCGGTGAAAAGGCCCAGAAAGCCGGCCACCACAATCAAACCCAACGGCAGCAGCACAACGTTCAGCAAAAGCGCGAGGTTCGCGATCAGCCCGTTCATCAGGTAATAACCGAACATCAGCAAGGCCACAACCAGGCACCCCAGCACGCCGGCGCGCACGCCGCTGTGCACAGAATCAGCGCCTAAGGTCGGGTCCACCGAGCGTTTCTCAATAATCGTTACCGGTGCCGGCAGCGAGCCTGCCTTAAGAATGTTTGCCAGGAAGGTGGCCTCGCTGGGGCTGAAGCTGCCGCTGATTTCGGCGCGCCCGCCGTGGATCGCCTCCTTGATGACCGGCGCCGAATAGAGCGTGTTGTCGAGCAGAATTGCCAGCGCCCGTAAGCGGTCGGGGTTCGGATTGCGGGCGCCGCCCGGTGCGTAGTCCGAGGTGATTGTCGAAAAGCGCCGCGAGCCTGCGGGGTCAAACTCGATTTTGACAATCGCCTGTCCGAGCGCGCGATAATCCACCGCCGCATTGACCAGCGTGTCGCCGGCCAATTGCTTGCGCCGGTCTACAAAGCAGGGGGTGTAGACTACCTGCTCGCCGACGCTTTCGCGCTCCATCATCAGTTCGTATCCGGCCGGAGCGTGGAACTGCGCGAGTTTGGCCCGCGCCTCCGGCGTCTGGAATGCTTCGACGGCGGATTTGTCGCGCTTGAAGAACGGGCGCTTGCGCCCCTTCTGTTCAAGGTTAACGATTGTGTAACCATCGGGCGTCTGCCCGCGGCTCAGGAGTTCTTCCACCAGCTTGTCGTTGTCCTGATGCACCAGCCGGAATTCCAGAAAAGCCGCGCTCTGTATCGCGCGCACCGCTTCTTCGCGCTTCTTTTCGTCCACGCCGGGCAACTGCACGACAATGCGATCCCGCTTTTCCGGGTAGATCACCGGCTCGGCAATGCCGAGGTTGTCAACGCGGTTGCGGATGACTTCCAGGGCCCGGTCGCGAGCCTCGTACACGCGGTCTGGCACCTTGGCCTGGATCTGCGCCTCAGTCGCGTCCTTGTTTTCATCCCGCAGCAGCGCAGCCACGCCTTCGTGGTCAATCTGGACGACAAAGCTTGTGCCGCCCTGCAGGTCGAGCCCCAGCCGGATCTTTTCCGATGGCGGGTAAACCAGCGCCAGCGAACACGCGATCGCAACGCCTAAAATAATCCATTTCCAGAGATCTTTGCGTTCCATAATTATCCCCTGATTTACTTCTTTTCAACATCGTCGCCGGGCGTCTCGTCCTTGCTGAGCAGGCGGTAAACCGCGCCGCGCGCAACTTCGACCTTGGTGGTGTCGCCGATTTTGATCGTGAACACGCCGTCTTTGACGTTGGCTACCGTGCCGATCATGCCGCCGCAAAACAGGACGCGATCGCCGGTTTTGACCGCCTCAATCATTTTCCGGCGATCCTTCTCCTTGCGCATCTGCGGGCGGATCATCAGGAAGTAAAAAAGACCGAAGATGATCGCCATGTAGACAATCATCACCATTGGATTGCCGCCGCCCGTACCGCCGGCGCCGCCGGGTGAAGCCATTGCCAAAACCATGCCGCTCATTGTATTCAGACTATGCATGCTGTCGCTCCTTCTTGGTCCATTGTTCCGTGCAAAAACTCCTTGCGCCACTCCGTAAAAACGCCATCCTCAATCGCCTGCCGTACCTCGCGCATCGTCTCCAGATAGCGGTGCAGGTTGTGACCGGTCAACAACCGCGCGCCCAAAATCTCGTTGGCGTTCAGCAGGTGGCGCACATACGCCCTCGAAAAAGTCGCGCAGGTGTAACAGGTACACCCCAGCTCAACAGGACGCGGATCGCACTTCCACGCTCCAGCCTTGACCGGATAAGCCCCCGTGCGCGTCAGCGCCGTGCCGTGCCGTGCCAGGCGCGTGGGCATGATGCAGTCAAACATATCCACGCCCATCGCCACGGACTCCACCATCTGCCGCAACACGCCCACCCCCATCAGGTAGCGCGGCCGTGCAGCTGGCAGCCCGGCCACGCCTTCACGCACGCTCGCCAGCAGCTCGGCTTCCGGCTCGCCCACGCTGACGCCGCCGACGGCATAGCCATCGAACCCCATGGCGGTCAGTTCGCGGGCGCAGCGCCGCCGCAAATCGCCGTAAACGCCACCCTGCACAATACCGAAAACGAGCTGTTCTGAACCGGCCGCCCGCTGCTGCACGCACAAAGCCGCCCATGATAGTGTCCGATCAACCGCCTGACAAGCGTATTCACGATCGCAGGGATAGGGCGGACACTCGTCAAACGCCATGGCAATGTCCGAGCCCAGCCGTCGCTGGATCTCCATCGCCTCGCGCGGCCCCAGGAACAGCCGTGTTCCATCCACGTGCGATTGAAAGGAAACGCCATCGGGCTGAATCTTGCGCAGTGTCGCCAGGCTGAAGACCTGAAACCCGCCGCTGTCGGTCAGGATCGGGCCCGTCCAGCCCATGAAGCGGTGCAAGCCGCCGCAGGCCTCGATTATATCCACGCCCGGCCGGATGGCCAGGTGATAGGTGTTGCCGAGCACAATCCCCGCGCCCAGGGCGGCCACTTCGTGCGGCGTCATTCCCTTGACCGTGGCCTGCGTGCCGACCGGCATGAAGGCGGGTGTCTCGACCGCTCCATGCGCGGTCCAAAGCCGGCCGCGCCGCGCGCCGCTGGATTGATCCAGCGCCAGGATTTCGAAGGTCCCCGGCGCGTTCATCGCCCCGCCGCTGCCATCAACGCAGCGTCCGCCAGCACCAGCGCCGCCATGGCCTCTACCACCGGAACCGCCCGGGGCAGCACGCAGGGATCGTGGCGCCCCTTGAATTGCACAGTGGTTGCACGGCCATCCCAATCGGCGCTCGCCTGCGGCCGTGCAATCGTTGAAACCGGCTTGAAGGCCACACGGAAAAGCAGCGCTTCGCCATTCGAAATCCCGGCCTGAATGCCGCCGCTGTGATTGGTGCGGGTGCGCAGCCGGCCGGCGCGCATTTCGAAAGCGTCGTTGTTGATTGAACCGCGGGTGCGGGTGCCGGCGAACCCGGAGCCGAGATCGAAGCCGCGCGCGGCGGGAATCGAAAGCATGGCCCCGGCGAGCAGTGCGGAAAGTTTTCCGAAGACCGGCTCGCCAAAGCCCACCGGCACGCCCCGGCAAACGCAGCTGACCACTCCGCCGATCGAATCGCCATCGTCACGCACCGCGCGAATTGCCGTCGCCATCGCTGTCGCCGCAGTTAAGTCCGGACAACGCACCGGCGTCGCGTCTACATCTGTCCGCGACAGCTCCGTCAAATCCGGCGCTGCAGCCTCGATCTCGCCGACCGCGCTCACCCAGGCCACGATCTCAATCCCGTGGCGCATTTGAAGAAGTTTCTCGGCCACCGCGCCAGCCGCCACGCGGCCGGCTGTTTCGCGCGCGCTGGCCCGGCCGCCGCCGCCGGCCGCCAGAATGCCATACTTGGTTTTGTAGGTGTAGTCCGCATGCGAGGGACGCGGCGCCCGGGTCAATTCACCATAATCCTCGGTCCGGCAATCAGCATTGGCGATCAGCAGCGCAATCGGACTGCCCATCGTCATGCCACCCTCCGTGCCGGAGAGAATCCGGACCGTGTCGCGCTCGTTGCGCGGAGTGGTCAGATCGCTCTGCCCGGGACGCCGCCGGTCCAGTTGCGGCTGGAGATCAGCCTCGCTCAGCGGCAGCCGGGCAGGGCATCCGTCCACTACCGCCCCGACGCCGGCTCCGTGCGATTCACCGAAGCTCGTTACAGTAAATAAATGTCCAAAGGTGTTGCGCATGCCTTGCTCCTCTTTTGACCGTCAACCTATCACATCCTTCCCACTGTGTGGAAGTGGCAGAATTCCGGAAGCCAGAAGGGCTCAGGATTCAGAAAAGCAAAAAACAGCGACTGCATATGGAGATGAGGCAAAGCAACTTCGCACCACGGATGCCACGGATGCCGCGGATAAATCAGTATCTTCTCCGCGCCTCCGCGCCTCTGCGCGAAAACCGCTTGATCTGCTTCCCGATCCGCAGCCAAAAAACTTCCACCACGAAGCACGCGAAGAACACGAAGCAGCAGCAGTCTTGATTTCCTTCCACTAGCGTCCCATGG
>JBAXJV010000172.1:0-6335 GCA_037137675.1 bacterium
TTTCGCCTGCAGCAACTTTATACTGTTTGCCACCGGTTTTTATGACCGCGTACAATCCCGCCTGCTCCAGCGCCTGCGCGGACGCCAGCAGAGCCATGTCGACACAGCTTTCCTGTGCCTTCCAACCACGCGCCGCGATGGCCGCAGCCAGCGCCACCGAGTCCACTTCAGCCCCGTTCTGACTTTTGAACTCAGCTGGATCGAAGGCCTGAATGCGACGGACACCGCCGCAGCCGGTTACCAGTTGATTCCAGAAAGCCGGTTCGTCCAGCCCGCACGGGCTAATGACGCCCATACCAGTTACCACGACACGTCGAGCCATAAACACCTCGCTTGATTTTCCAGACAGTCTAACAGTTTTAATAAACTCGCGATTCTTACTGGCTAAAAAGCCCGCCATCTATATGTAACACCTCTCCGGTCAAATAAGCTGAGCGCGGGGAAAGCAGAAACGCCACAGCCTCGGCCACCTCCTCTGGCGTGCCAAGCCTTCCGAGCGGAATGCCCAGACCGGCGCGCATTTCAGTGGACAGCGCCGAAGTCATATCGGTCTCGATAAAGCCCGGCGAAACGGCATTGACCCTTACGCCGAAACGCGCGGCCTCGAAAGCCAGACTCTTGGTCAAGCTCACTATCCCCGCCTTGGCGGCCGCGTAGTCGGCGCCCATCCACTTACCAGGTCCATGGGCGGCAAGGGATGCCAGGTTTACAATCGTCCCACCGCCCGTGCGCATATTGAGATAGGCCTCGCGAGAGGCCAGCATGGCAGCTTCGAGATTGAGCGCAAAGGTCGCACGCCAGCGGTCGAGAGTCATGGCGCGGAAAGCCGCCGCCCGACCGGATCCTGCGTTGTTGACAAGCCCGTCAATTCGTCCGCCCACGCGCATCACCTCGCGTACGGCGGCAGCAGCTTGTTGCGGATCCAGAAAGTCGCCGACAACTGGAATCGTCTCCTTTCCCAGCGCCAAACACGCGGCCCGCACACGCTCCGTGTCGCGACCATGCAGCGCTACCCGCGCGCCACCCGCAGCCAGACGGCGTGCAATGGCAGCACCGATACCGCGCGTGGCGCCGGTCACAAGAATTATGCGTTCATCGAACTCAGTCTTATTCACAGCAGATCGTCCTTCTCCACAGCCCGGAGGCGTTCACCAAAGTCACAGGCAAAAGATAATCCGGACATGCACATGCGCGGAAAGCTATCAGGAATTCCCGAATTGCACCAGCCACCCAAAAACGCTGAAACTGCTTTGTTGTTTATTTAGCACCCGAAACCAGCGCCTAAAACCACTTGAAAAAGATTTTCAACAAGTTGCCCCTATGCTAGTTTATGCAGCTGAACCCAATGCCCCGATTGCAGCTTGAGAAATCTACACATGCGCCTACGTCGGTTTGATATCGGCATCTGGACGGCACTCGTCTGGGTGATAATCGCAACCTGCATTTTGCTTGCGACGCTGCTGGCTCATCATGAGCACACAGTCACACATAGCTATTACGATGCCGCCAAAGCATGGTTTCAGGGGCGCGACGTGTACCACCTGACGGACGCCGCAGGGCAGCCCAGCATTCATGGATTTCTCTATCTGCCCACAACAGCAGTTTTGTACGGAGCACTCGCGGCGTTACCGTTCTTGTGGCACGAGGTGATCTGGAGGCTATTGGAAATCGGCGCCTTCGCATATGCGATTGCCAGACTCTGCCGCATGCTGAGCGGGGTCTGCGCCACGCACGGGGTGGCGCCACTACTAGCGGCAGTGCTCGCCATGCTGCCAGCGGTGGCTTGCATGCGAAACGGGCAGATGAATTTGATGATCGCAGTATGCCTGACTCTGGGCATCGTCGCGCTCGCAGAGGAAGGCTGGTGGCGTGCAACGCTATGGCTCGCGCTCGGGGTTGCGCTCAAACCTCCGATGCTCGTACCGGCGTTACTGGCGGCGGCACTTTACCGTCAGATGCGCTGGCGGTTGCTGCTGGGATTGTCCATAGCACTGTTATTGCCATTTGCCGCGCAGTCCCCCTCGTTCGTGCTGCGTCAGTACCATCTGTTTGCGCAAAAAACCGCGTTATCAAGCCGTCCGGGAGAAGCCGGTGGGTTTGCAGATTTATTCAGCCTGCTGCGTTATGCGGGGCTGACATTGACGGAGCACACACAGACATGCCTGCGCCTGGCAGCAGCGCTGGGGACGCTGTTGTGCTGCCTGCGCGCCGCACGCTGTTGGCCGAGAGCAGAGACGGCCTTCGTGGTGCTGATACTATCGTCAGTTTACATGATGCTGTTCAATCCGCGCACGGAGTTAAATACCTACCTGATTCCGGGCGTGCCAGTGGCTGTGCTGGCAGCGGTCTGGTTGTACGCGGCACCACGCGATCCAACAGGCTGGGCGATGGCGACGCTGATCGCGGGCTGGATGGCGAGCTGGGACCTCGCGCAGCGTGAAACATGGCTCTCACCGCTGCTGATCATTGGGCTAGCGATCTGGATCGCAACATGCATCATAAGCAAACGTACACTATGGCCATATCGCAGCCGTCACTTTCGCAATCTGACGCCCCTTGAAAGTTCGTCGGCGCATACGGCACGACGTGAAGTCATCAGCAATCCGTGATCTTGATAAGACGCGCTGCATAGGCTCCATCAATGCCGTCCTCTGGCGGGAAAGTTCTCCGTTCAACGTCCAGACGGAAATCTGGATGATCCGCCAGCCAGCCACGGACCTGATGCTCGTTTTCATCCGGTTCCAGACTACAGGTGCTGTAGACAATCCGGCCGGCTGGCCGGAGATGCCCGGCAGCGGCGTCGAGCAGCGCCCGCTGCTGACACACGGCCACGGCCAGCGCTTCGGCGGAAAAACGCCAGCGGGCGTCGGCGCGGCGACGCAGCACGCCTGTGTTTGTGCAGGGCACATCAAGAAGAATTGCGTCAAACGGTGCTTCTTCCAGATTCTGCAGTCCAGCAGTCAAGTCGCCCTCGGCCACTTTTACAAACGTTCCAAACCCTGTGCGATCGAGGGTCGCCTGTAAACGTGTCAAACGCACTGATGCACGGTCGATCGCCACAAGTCTACCAATCCCGTTCATGCCCTCGGCCAGCACGGTTGTCTTCCCGCCGGGCGCGGCACAGGCATCCAGCACGCGCTCGCCGGGCTGTGCATCGAGCAAGTCCGGCGCCAGCAGCGTGGATGGATCCTGCACGTTGAAAAAACCTGCGTCATAGCCCGGCATATCGCTCACGCGTCGGCCATGCGGAAGCACCACGCAGCGATCCGGCGCGTAGGGATGCACGGTGGCCGCGACACCCAATGCCGCCAGCGCCTCCAAAAATCCGGCCATGGTAGTCAGCTTGAGATTGACCCGCAGCACAACTTCCGGCGCACTGTTGTTCCAGACGCAGAGCGCCTCAACCATGGCCGGGGTGTAACGCGCCATCCAGCGTTCAAGCAGAGACTCTGGATGCGACAGCCGCACTCCTGGCGGCTGCGCAGCAATTGCGGCAATGATCAAGTCGCGCTCTCGTGACACACGCCGCAAAACCGCATTAACCAGTCCTGTTTGCGCGGCAGCGCCGAGTTGCCGTACAGCCAGCACAGCTTCATTTACCGCTGCATGCGGGGCACGCTCAAGATCGAGCAGTTCGTACACTCCGATCAGCATCACGGCCGCCACCGGCAGCGTTGGTGGATGTTCCACGCAATTCGCCAACACCCACGCCAACAGGCGGTGTTGTTTCACCGCGCCGTAGACAAGTTCGGTCACTGCGCCGCGGCCAGTTTCAACACCAGCCACCTGACGGTCGGGAAAGGTCCCCTGCTCCAGCCAGCGGGCCACAATTCTGGCGGCCTCAGTGCGTGGAGACAAACCCGTTCGCAGTTGCGGAATTTCTCCGCCTTTGGATTGTTTTACTAGTGCTTGACGCCGTCGCTGCGCGTTGTATGATTGTTCTTTCAAATGTTTCAACCTCGTTCGACAAGGATGACAGACCATGATGATCAAAACAAGGTGGTTTAGCGGCGCAGCTGTCGGTGTCTCGCTGCTCGTATCGTCAGCACTCGTAAACGCCCAGGGTGTCGGCTTGCTGCCTTCCGATACAGCCCAGGTTCGGGACAGCGAATGGGTAGACATCACGGCCGGCGCCGTGTTTAGCGACGATCAGCAATTCTACGGTGCGCGGGATACCTTCTCGATTTTGCCTGAGTTCCGGCTGTTCGTTGATCTCGGCGTGGTAAATCGGGACACTTACGATGCGGACCTTGGCGCGCAAGTCGGCGCACTGTACGCCATCAATCTCGACACCGAGTTCGACAACGCCGTGCGTGCGTCGTTGTACGGCTCTACCGGTGATCAGGTTGGAGAACTCGGAGCCACGCTTTCATGGATCGTCAGCTACCAGCCTCTGGAGAACGGCGTGATCTTTTACGGTGGTCTGGGACTCGAAATAGACAACAAGAACTTCAAAGAGCGCATAACCAACACCTCGCTACTCGACGCCACCGGGGCGGATTTTACGCTGACCACGATTGAGCCTAGCAGTAACGACACGAAGGCCTATCCACTGATCAACATCGGCGCATTTATGCCAATCACGGAACATGTGAACGTTTTCGCCGAATTTGCCTACACCGATAATTTGTGGATCGGCGTCGGCCTGCGCGTGCGATAACTTCAAACGGACTGGGGTTGCATACTGCATTTTGCAGTTGGGTCTTCAGATTGATCACTGCTTACGAATCTGGATGTGTTCATAAGAATCCAGAAAGAGACGCGGTTTTTCACCGGCGGTGACTGATAGACGTCCGAGGACACGAACGTGGTCACCACGTGTTGGAAGCAGCCCCTGCTCCCGCAATGCGACCGCTACCGGACCGGCAGCGGCGACAATCGTCTCGCCGCCGTCGCCGCCCAGCGTAAATGAAAACGCTGCCGTGCGACCTGCTGAGTTGACGCGCGGAGCGGAGCGGGTTACCTCGCCTTCAATCCACACGCGGGCGAAATTCATGGCGGGCGTGATTTGGGACGGACGGACATCATCAGGCGCGCGCTGTCTGGCGGTTGCGTAGAGCACCACCAACCCTGCCACGCCAAGCAGCGCGGCGACCCAATGCAGCAGGCGCAACGGCAGCCGTCCTCCGGTCTCGGCACCGCAGTAGGAACAAGTACCAACGGGGCCGATGTAACGTCCGCAACTTCCACAATTCCCGCTGTTCGATGACTCAGCCATACGCTGCAGCTCCTTTTATTAATGATTGAATCGTGACACAGGTTCAAAAGCGACACAAGCAGGAAATTGCTTGTGCGTAGTTCCCTTGACGTTACAGGCAAATGTGCCTACTTTCTTGCTCAGCTGCATATCTGTAAACCAAAAAATACTCTTTGTGTGAATTATGACTACTGTTCTTGAAACGCTGCAAGCCCGCGGGCTGTTTGAAGCCATGACGAGCCCCGAACTCGCTGAGCATGTACGGAAACCGACGACCGTCTATGCCGGCTTCGACCCCACCAGCCGTTCGCTGCAAATTGGCAACCTGGTGGCAATCATGGGCCTGGCCCATTTCCAGCGCGCCGGCCACAAGGCCGTGGCTCTGGTCGGCGGCGCCACCGGGCTGATTGGCGATCCATCCGGCAAGCCGCAGGAACGTCAGTTACTGAGCGTAGAGGATGTGGCCACCAACCTTGAGGGTATCCGCGAAAATCTTGGACGCTTCCTCGACTTCGAGTGCCGCATAAACCCGGCTAAACTCGTCAACAATCAGGATTGGATGCAGAGGTTCAGTTACATTGATTTCCTCCGGGATGTCGGCAAACATTTTCGCATGGGCGCCATGCTGGCACGCGAGAGTGTGCGGGCGCGTATGGAAAGCGAAGCAGGACTGAGTTACACGGAGTTCAGCTATCAGCTGCTGCAAGCTTACGACTTCCTGCATCTCTGCGATAACGAGGGCTGCCGGGTGCAAATTGGCGGCTCCGACCAGTGGGGGAATATTACAGCCGGCACCGATCTGATCCGCCGCCTGCGCAGCGTGGAAGCCTTCGGTCTGACCTTCCCCATTCTTTGCGATCACACCGGAGCCAAATTCGGCAAAAGCGCCGGCAACGCAATCTACCTCGATGCCACGCGCACTTCTTGTTATGACTTTTATCAGTATTTCCTGCGGACCGACGACAAGGATGTTGCCCGCTACCTCAAGATACTCACATTCCTGCCGCTGGACTCGATCGCGGCAATCGAAGAAGCCACACGTACAGCTCCGGACCAACGCCTTGCCCAGCGCACACTGGCCGAAGAACTGACACGCATGGTGCATGGCGAAAACGGACTGCGCTCCGCAGAACAGGCC
>JBAXJV010000173.1:0-6329 GCA_037137675.1 bacterium
CAATGAGCCGGTCGCCTGGATCTTCTGGAATCCCACGGAAGGTCTGGAACTGCGCGAAATGAAACTCATGCCCGGACTCATGCCCATGGTTATGCCGTCGCTCGGCGTGGCCAGCTATGATTACCAGACCGGTGGCGTTTTTAAGGTCACCGCCGAGGGCCGGACGCTGTCGTTCACAACGACGCAACAGGGGAAGGAGGGGGCGTTCGAGTGCTCGGGGGACTGGGTGCTGACGTATGAGCCAGCCCGCGGCTATGTGTGGGACAAGAAAGTGAAATTCGTGGCGCTGAAAGACGGCGTCGCGGTGCCGGAGGTGGACGACCCGTTCTTCTACCAGATGGTCGGTCCGCAGACTGACAAGCTTCCGACGTGCCGTCGGCTGCCGAACGCCTGCATCATCGAGAGCACGAACAGCAGCCTTATCGCCTTTCCGTCGGCGCATCATCGGTGGAACGACGGGCTGGGCGATCTGGCGAAGACGCCCATCCGGGCCGACGGCTGCGCTGTGCCGACGATTGACGGTTGGGGCGTCGCGGTTCAGACGCCGGCCGACAACAAGCAACTCGTGCATATCGGTTTCTGTCACTGGGGGCTGGACATGCACATGCGGGCGGAGCAGGCCAAACCGATGGCCAAGGGCGAGATCCTGGAGGCGCATCTTCGCTACAGCCTCTGGAATCGCGCTCAGGTGGCGGATGCCCTCGCCAAAGGTGCCTTGCCTGTACCTGTCAAACCTAACCCGGCGGAACTGTTCAACAACATGGAACCCACCAACCGGTTCCAGATTGTCTTCCCCGGTTTGACCGGCGAGTCGGTCCGCCTCTGGACCGGCAACTACAAGGTGGACCGGACCACCGGCCACCACGACGCGATTTGCATGCGCATTGACACCGCTGACATCAAGGAGCGCCAGAGCAAACCCGTCGGCGATGACCGGCCGAACATCTGGCAGGGGCCGAGTTACTGGACCGGCCCCTACCTGGCGCCCCGCTACCGGATCGGCATGTGGGTCAAGGCCGACGCGTTCAAGGGCAAGGTGGCTCTTATCGCCGACTGCTTGGCCCGGCCCAAGCCGCGGGAGCCCAAGCAATATCGGGCGGAGCTGGCGATTGACGGCAAGTGCGATTGGACATTCGTTTCATTTGAAACGGATATGCCCCGGAATGCCTACTCGTGGGTTTTGCGCATAGATCCGATCGGCGAAGGTGTGATCTGGGTGGACGATGTGGAGATCAGTCCGATTTTGCAACCCTTGAACGGAGTGGCACCATGAATAGTGAACGCGGAATCCTGTTTGACTATCGGTCTTTGCTGTCCCTGTCCCTCCTGGGGCTTTTCGGGCTGAACGCTTTTTCCGCTCCGCCCGTGCCCGATGCGGAATCTTTTCAACTGCGCGATTACCTGGGGCGAAGCTGGGAAAACGAGAGCGTCACCTTTCCGCTGACAAAAGGTCAGCTGGCGCAGGCCCGGGCTGGCCATGCGCTGGCCGGGACGAATAACGCGCCCATCGCCTACCAGTTGGTGCCGGATCAATCGGAGGCCGGTTATTCGCTGGAATTCCTCGCCGACCTCGCCCCGTTTGGCACGCAGTGCTACATGTTCACGCCGGAGAAAAAGGCAGTCAGCTCCGATCTGGGGGTCGAAGAAACGGCGGACCGGATCGTCGTGTCCAACCGGCTGATTGGCATCGCCATTCCGAAGTCGTTGAAGGACGGGGGCGGGCCGATCGGGAGCATCCGGATGAAATCAGGCCGCTGGGTCGGCGGTTCCCAGCTGAAGAGCGACCTGATGGTCACCGGGTATACCGCCACGGTCACCGCGTGCGGCCCGGTGTTTGTGGAGGTCGCCTGCAAAGCCTTGTTCGTAAACCAGTCCTCCTGGGAATTGCGCGTGCGCCTGAATGCCGGCGAACCGGTGGTGCTGCTGGACGAGCGGTCGGCCGTTCAGGGCGGCCGCTCGCTGTTTCAGTTGTTCCTCGATACCGGCTTCAAGCCCAACCAGATCCTTTACCGCGACGGCTCCAATAACCAATATGATCACAGCAGGGTTGCCGATATCAGGGAAGGTCCGGTCTTTTATCTGGAGCCGTGGCTCCATTGGGCCCAGCGGGCCAACCAGGGGCCTTGCTTCAGCGTTTTCCATTCGCCGGATGCCGGAGTCCCGGAAGTCCCCGGCCTGGAGCTGGAGAAAGGTGCGGCGCGGAAGGCCGGCCCGGGCGACCCGCCTTCCGAGGTGCTTTCCGTGGCGGCGGGCTTCGCCGGCCTCTGGGTGGACCCAAGCCTTTCGCCGGAGAAACCGCAGGCTCCGCCGCAGCTTGTCCTGACGAAGGATTCCGGCGGGTTGCACCTCGACTTCCCCTTGAAAAACGGCCGACGCAACTGGATGATCAGCGCGCTGGAGGCGGAGCGGGGCCTTGAAAAGATCATGCTTTATGGGACGACATCCAACTATCCGGCCGCCTCGCTGCCGTATCGCTACCTGATCAAGCATGGCCATTTTCCTCTGAACAGGGTCAAGGACTACCGGCTGTCGTGGAACAGCGACGCGGATCGTTTCCCGCACCTGCTGTTCACCCGGGAGGATGCCGACCGGTTCAATGCGCAGGTGACCAATCAAGCGGCGTATTCCGTTACCAAGGTTGACGAGAAGATCCGGCTGAATCAGTTTACCATGGGAGGGCCGATCAAGGCCTTCTATGCGACGGGAGACGCCAAGCTGGGCAAGGTCATTGCCAATTCGGCTGTCGCGGCCACCCAGGAGGCGGTGGACTGGCTGGTGAAGCAGGAAGGGATTCCCTTCGGCGCCGCGCCTCATCATGCGCAGGTCATCGGCGACGCCATGATTCTGGCGGATACGGCGCTGGGCAGCGGGTGCCTGGCGCCCGGGCAGCGGGAACGGCTGCTTGCCCAGGCCGCCTTCCTGGCCTACACGATCAGCCGGTCCGACTACTGGTCGCCGGCCCGCGGGTATAGCGCCAACCCCAACATGACGACGTCCGTCAACGGCTATCTCATGGCCGCGGCCTGCCTGGCCAGCTCGCACCCCCTGGCGAAGACGTGGGCGGAGGCCGCCCTGAAAGAGCTGAAGGATGAAGAGCTCGACGGATGGTCGGACGATAACGGCGGCTGGCTGGAGGCGCCCCATTACGCGATGGTCTCCTACGACCAGATCCTGGGCGCGCTGATCATGGCGCATAACTCGGGCATCAGCGATGCGCTCTTCACGGATCCGAAGGTGAAGACGGTGATCGACTGGTTCGGTAAGATTTCCACTCCGCCGGATTCCCGGTACATGGGATTTCGCCACCTTCCACCGATCGGGAACACTTATATGATAGAGCCGACGGGGGAGTTCGGCGTGCTGGCCTACCTGTTCAAGGATCGGGATCCCGAGTTTGCCGCCCGGATGCAATGGCTGTACCGCCAGCAGAAATGCTGGTTCATCCCGGGCGTGGGCGGGGGCTATCCCGCCCTGGCCGGCTATCGCGATCTGCTGCTGGATCCCTCGGTGCCGGAAAAGGCGCCGGCCTGGAAAAGCGAGCTGTCGCCCAAGACGATGGCGATTCTGAGGAATGGGTTCCCCTCCAACCGGGAAACCATGCTGTTGCTGCTGGCGGGCGGGTTCGGCGGCTGGCGCTCCCATTGGGACAATGACTCCGGCAGCATCACCCTGTGGGGAAAGGGGCGCATCCTGGCCGACGATTTCGGCTATTACAATCCGGCTCAAGCCGACCACAACATGGTGGAATCCCCGGCGCTCACCGGCAGCATCATGAACATCAGCCGGTTTGAGCCCCAGGACGCTCTGGACTATGTCGACGGCCTGCGCGGCGGCTGGCGGCGGCAGATTGCCTTCGTGAAAGACGCCGATCCTCTGGCGCCGAACTACTATGTGATGTGCGACAGCTTTTCGACTCCGTCTCCCGCGACCTGGCGCCTGTGGGTAACCGCCCGGGATGTTGTGCGGGGGGGTCAATCCCCGCAAGAGCTCGCGGCGGAAAAACGGGTGGCCGAGGATGCCGGGGAAGCGGAAGCGATTAAGCGCTTGCTTCTGGCGGCGGTGGCGAACGAGCCGTTGCCAGCGGAGACAAAGGAAACGGGGGTCGTGCCGGGTGCCGTGACGCGGGTCCTGCGCACCCAGCAGGTGATGGCCGTCGGCAAGGAAGACGTCTCGATGGATCTCTTTTTCGCGCAACCCGGGAAACTGGAACTGGCCGTCGAGGAGAAAACGCGCACCTCCGCGTGCGGCGTTCGTCCGGACGGCTCCTACCAGGGCGCAGTGACATCCACGCAAATCGGCATCATCGCCAGCCTCAAAGGGGCGACGGGCGTGACGGCGGTGCTCTATCCGCGCCTGACCACCGAGCCGGCGCCGACCTTTACGGCCATTGCCGGCGGCAACGGGATCAAGGTGCAGAGCGCCGCTGGAACTGATTATGTGTTCCTCAGCCCGGACACGATCACCTTCCAGGAGGACGCTGTGGCCTTCACCGGAACCGTGGGCGCCATCCAGACTCGCGGCGGGAAGATCGTGCTTTCGCTGGGCGCGGCCGGAAGCATTGCGTTCAAGGATCGCCAGTTGAGCGCCGACAAGGCGCAATCCCGGCAATGGGGTTCGCCGTAAGAGGGCGGAGGGAGAGAATTACGAATTCGGACGGCCTATAGTGCGGGCGACTTGCCGCGAGGTGCGCATCCTTTTCCGACACCGACAACCCACCAGTCATGCTGCAATTCGATTTGTCCACGCATTGTGCGCCCTTACGCGAGTTTTGTTTTGAAGAATGACACCACCAGGTCATCCGTCAATCTTGCATCCCACCCGTGACCGACCTCGGGCAGGACGTGGAGGACCGCGTCTGCTCCGGCAGCCTGCAATGCCTTGTAGAACATGCGGCTTTCTCCCACGGGCACCGTGCCATCCGCCTCTCCGTGTACGATCAGCATCGGGGCGCATCTGGCGGACACATGCGAGAGGGGGCTCACGAGGCGCGCGAGTTTCTGGTAGCGGGTCACTGGCCCGCCAAGGTAGGCTTCCAGAATGCCCTCAAGGTGGGGATGACGCTCCTGAATGTCGGGCGCGGCCATCTGGGCGAGGTCCGTTGGACCGCAGAAATCGCATACCGCCTGGACCGCGCTGGACTGGCCGGCATTCTCGCCGTTGCCTTCGAGGTCAGGCATCCCATCGGTCGTTCCCAGCAGTGCTACGAGGTGTCCTCCGGCAGATGAGCCCCAGGCGCCGATTCGGTGCGGATCAATGCCGTGCTGGGCCGCATTGGCGCGAAGCCAGCGGACAGCAGCCTTGCAGTCGTGAATATTCGCCGGAGCAACGGCCTGGCTGGTTGTGCGGTACATGAGCGAAGCCATCACGAAGCCATGTTCCAGAAGAACCAGGGGAGCGGTCTTCCTGTCACAGTGACCCCAACCGCCTCCGGGCACCCACAACACGGCTGCGGCCGGGCGTCTGGCATGGAGCGGCAGGTAGAGATCCAAAAGGAGGGGGATCCCTCCAGGGCAGGAGTACTCGAGATCGCTGATTGCTTTGAAAGGTGTCACGATGTCCTTACTTTCGCCTGGTCAGCCGCGCCTCAGATACATCAGCCGTCATGGTGATCTGGTAGTCCGTCTTCTGCCTTGCAGAGACGGTTGCTCCCTTGACGGATGGATCGCCGGACAACCCTTCGGGTGCGGTCACCGTGACCTGGCAGTTGGTGTGCTGAGCTGGCAAGGTGACGGTGATCCCGTCGGCGTCAATGCGGAGTGAGGCCGCCATCGGAGCGGCGAGCCCGTAGGCCTTGTAGGCCACCGATCCTTCGGCGCCAAGAGCCAGGTAGAGGCCGTTAGTCCGGTCCTGCACGCTGGCGACTGTGCCGGTGAACACTGCGCCTTCGGCTGTGGCGGGGGTGGGGGAGTCGGCGAGGAATGCGTAGTCCGTGCCGAAGGGGCCGCTCACCTTGATGACTTTTCCATCGCCCAGAGTGGCAAAGGATGGAACGGCTTCGACGGCGTCACGCGGAACCAGAGCGACGAAGTAGGCGCCATCGCCGGGCAGCTGGAGGTGCAGCAGGTCCTGCTCGCAGCGGAAGCCGCTCACCACCCCCATTATGGGGGCGTCAAAGCCGTGGCGGATGGTGTGGCGTGGCGTGTCAACCGGGTTGGCCACATAGTAGTCGAGGTTCGCGCCGAACTGGCCGATGGCAACGAAATGCTGGCCACTCATGGCAACGGGAGCGGCCAGCGCTGCAGGCAGATTTTCCGGAACAGCCTTTGCGTCATCGCCCGCGGCAATGATGTCATCCACATCGTCCTCGCGCACGATCCGCTTGCCATCCA
>JBAXJV010000174.1:0-6324 GCA_037137675.1 bacterium
GTCATAAGTATTACACATTTCAGGGAACGGGTCTACCCGCCACCGTTTTTTGAAGTGCATATTGTAGCGGCCCAATACCTTGCAAATGATCGAGTGCGCAAAACAAGGACGCTCATCGCCGTCGCCGTCTGGCTCGTCGCCAAGTGCGCGATGCGCGCACTCTTGCGCTATGGTCCGAACGCCTGCGCACAAATTCGGTTCAGAGGCTGGTCGAGCCGCTCGCGAGAAAGCGCCAACCGACACCAGTTCCCTTGACTTCCCGCGGGCGATCATCCAGTTCGGGAATGGATGCGACCGCGCCACTGAGCAGTTCCTCGATGCGCAGCGCCAGTTCCCGGTGGCGCGCGGCCTGTTGCGCCAGGCGAAGCTGGATGACCTCAAAGCCCTGCGGCTTGTTGCGGCGCATCCACCCCTCGCGCCAGGAGGCCGCCAGCAAG
The DNA here is from genome assembly GCA_037137675.1 of bacterium. Lineage (GTDB taxonomy): Bacteria > Verrucomicrobiota > Kiritimatiellia > CAIKKV01 > CAIYGI01 > CAIYGI01. The sequence continues at coordinate 438 of JBAXJV010000174.1, forward strand.
TCAAAATCAGGGGCCAGCGTCAGGGCGGCCTCGCGCACCACCGCGAGCACCGCGCGATCGCGGGCGTCGTAAGCCGCCACGAGTTGTGCCCGTAACGTCATCTTGCGGGCCAGCGTTTCTGCCAGCAGCCGGGCGTGGTTAAGATCGCCGGCCGACACCTCACCGCCCAGGCCGGTCAGTTCGGCGGCCAGGCGGGCGAAATGATCGCGCATCTCCGCCCACGGCGGATTCGTCGCCGGCGGCAGGCCCTCGTTCGCAAAAATCCCCAGGATCGGATCGTCCCAGAGCAACCAGGCGGAGCCATAGTCCGTGAGCGCTCCGGCGCGGTGGACGCTGGCGTAGTCACCTCCACAGATCGCTTTGAAGCGCGCGGCCAGGCGGGCGGTGTCAGGCAGCCCCTCCGTGTACGCCCGCTCCGCCGCCCATGCCAGTCCGGCCAGCGCCGAGTCGAAGTCGCAGTAGGCTCCATCATCACCCCACAGGCAGAAAAACAGTTCCTTCACGCCTTCGCGGCGGCAGGCCTCCAGACAGGCGCCGGTTTTCGGCTCGGTTTCCCCGTGGTTGTACCAGAGTTGCCCCCACGTCCAGATTGCGGATGCCACGATGGGTTCGAACCCCATGGCCCGGTGGCGCCTGATCCAATCCCGGTAGAACGCCTCGTCCGTCTTGAAATAATCCCAGTAGACCAACTGCACGTCCTGGGGAATGGCGGCCACCACGTCGGGCGGGATCACGCCGGCGGGGTCGTAGTAGTCGTGCTTCGGGCTGCCCATGGCGAAGTACATGTCCGACCAGATCATGGGCTGCAGGCCGCGCTCGCGGCACAGGTTCATCACGGCCGCGAGGTGCTCATTGAAAACATCGAAACGGCGGCGTCCGCCGTGGCGGTCCAGATAGGCGCCCCGGCCCATGTGCCAGGCCTCATCCATGCCGATGTGAATCCGCCGGGTGCGCAGGGCGCCGCCGATGGCATCCAGCATCTTGCCGATGAGCTGGTAGGTCTTGGGCTCCCCTACCAGCAGGCTTCCTCCGAAATCCACGATATCCCGGTACTCGCTCCAACGCAGAATTTGCTCCAAGTGCCCGAGCGTCTGGATGCATCCGACCAGTTCAATCCCGAGGCTCGCCGCGGTGCCGTCGAGCTCGCGCAGTTCCGCCTGGGTGTAACCCCCGCGCTGAAATCCGAACCGCGGCTCGCCGGGGATTTCATAGGTGTCCTCCGTGTACAACATGACCTGGTTGTAACCGAGCAACGCCAGGCGGCGCAGCCACTGCTTCAGATGGTCCACCCGCATGACCGCATTGCGGCTGCAGTCCAGCATGATGCCCAGCGTGGTAAACGAACTCGCCTCCGCCCTCGTCGCGCCCAGGGGCGGCAGTCCGGCCAGGGCCGCACCCACCGCACGCAGTTGGTAAGGCAGCGTCGCGCCGGCACGGAAGGACAGGTTCGCGTCTCCGGTGACTTCCCGGATGGGATACTCCTCCGCCAATGTCCGCAGCGCTGCATGCAACTCAACCGGTGTGGTCTTTATGTTCCAATCCAGATTCATAATGCCAGCTCCACACCTGCCCGAAGGCCGCGGATGGGTGAAGATTGTTGTATTGGCGTCATAGATGACCTCATACAGGTAGGGACAGGTTCATACACCGGGACTCTGGATTGTTAACGGCGGCCTCGAGCCATTCCCAGAACCGCCACCGTTGGTAGCCCTCAGCGTCGACGCAGTTCGAGGCACACGGCACCGTGCTGAAGCCGTGGCTTCCCGGCGAGGCCAGTTTGCGCAGGTCGTCGGTCAGTGTCCCCGCATCCCAGTGCGCCAGAACAACGGCGTAGTCTTCGCCATCCTTTGCGGAACCGAGCACCTGTCCGAGGGTATGCCGGCCGAAGTCGCGCAGGGTGTCCTGCGGCCGGTGGGTGAAGTGGGCGAAGGCCAGATAATTCAGGGCGTACGGGATATGACGGCTGGTGACTTCGCCGTGAATACTGACGCCTTCCAACCCCGATTCGTGGGCGCGCAGGCAGGCCTCCTTGATGGTGCTGACCACGCAGGCATACCGCCCCACCCTTGACCATTGGCTTCCCTGGTGTACGAATCCCACGCTACGGGTACTCGGCGGAGGCAGGCCGCAGGGCCAGTCGGGATTATCATAGACCGCCGCGGGGCAGCCGTCGTCGAGATAGGCGGTGAGCGGCACCGGCGTTTTGCGGAGCATTCCGGTAAGGGTCCATTGGGCGATCCCTTGCGGAGGGAGGCGGGTGAACATCGCCGGCGCTTTTTTTCCCATTCCGGCATCCTGTTTCAGGCTATCGGTATACTGGAACCCACTGTAGGTGGCATACGCACAGAGCTTACGATCCAAATGGGATTTCATCAGATCGAGCGCCTGCTGGTACGACATCCCCTGGTGAAAAAAGACGTCCGGGTCGTCTGCCGGCCACTGCTGGCGGAGCGCCTGCACCAGCGGATGGTGGTCCACCATAAAATCGCCGTTTTCGATATTGACACCGCCGATGTTGAATTCGCGGAACAGCCAGTCGATCGATTCCTTGAGCCAATCCTGGAAGGCGGGATGGGCGAAACAGGCCCCCGTGTTGCCGGCATAGCCCACGGGAACTCCCTTTGCATCCAGCATCTGGGCCTCGGGGTGTTTGGCCAGAAAATTGGCCATCGAGTACTGGCTGGTACCCTCGTAGTAGACACCGCCGTACCAGGTGGTGCCCACGCCCGGAAGAATAGCCACGTTTTGGGATGCCGCATAGTCGGCAACCTTGCGGGCATACTCCACGCCGCCGTGGGAATCGCGCAAAAAACCCCAGATCACAATGCCTTTGATACCGAGCCCCTGCGCGAAGTCGGTCAGGCGCCGGTAGTCCTCGATAAAGGTTTCCGGCTGCTTGTAATAGCGGTTGTAGCAACCGCTCGTCTGGATGCCCGGATCGTCCAGGCACCAGTTGCAACTATGGTCCCAGGTCCAGAAATAGGAATTGGGCAGCGCGGATGGTCCATCGTAGTCCAGCTTCCACGAGTAATTGTTGCGGGGCCTGCCGTTCTGCTTGTTAATGTGAATCATGTTGTCTTCCCAGGGACGCTGGTATACGTCCCCGTATAGGCCGTGTTGTTACCCTATTTCCCGAGTAATTTTGCGATGTAGGGCGCGACAAATTTTGCGGCTACCTCATTACCCTGATCAGTAAGGTGGACCCCATCCGCGTAAATGAGCTGGTCTATGAGTTTTGAATTCTTTTGAAATTGGGACGCAAAGTGTTCATGCAAGTCGCACAGCGGCAAATTGTGTTTTTTGGCGAGTGCGCGCACGGCGGCACAGATGTTGGTGTTCATGTAGGCATCCAGTCCGCCCTTCGCAAGGAACTTGTCCTTCCATGTGTGCCGCGCATCATTGAAGGGCGTGCTCGTTATCAACAGTATCTTGGCTCGGGACTTGGCGCGGATGCTCTTCACAATCTTCTCCATCCACTCTTGGTACTCCGCCGGCGTCAACAAGCCCGTGTCATTCAGCCCGAATAAAATCGTCACCACGGCGGGTTTATGATCAAGAACCGCAGTCTGCAGGCGGGCGAATCCGCCCTTGGCCGTATCGCCGCCCACACCGGAATTGACAATCCTGGCCGGCAGTTTTTCCTGTGTGAGATAGGCTTGTACAAAGTCCGTGAGCTTGGCGCCCGGCTTGTTCGCACTGCACAAGGTGGTCGAATCACCCAGCATGACCACCACATTTGTCTTTTCCGCAGCATGAACCGTTACGGCGATTAAACTCATCATCAGGAGTGTTTGTTGTGTCAACGACATGGAATACCTCATGTGTTATACCGGATTTCCCGAAGACATCAGTGGTTTTTGAGTCAGCGTTCGCAGCGCAAAAATATCCGCGTCTTTTAAAACAAAACGGAATCGGACCGGCTTCCCCATCAGCGCCGACAAATCGGAGCCTTGTTTCCAGATGATTTTGGCATCGAGCTGATCGCCCAGCAGCGGGCGCATGTCTGCGGCAGCGAATCCTTCGATCGGTTTCCCGGCCAGATCCTGAATTTCAACCTGAATGCACCCGGCCACCGACGTGGAGTAATTCAGGCGGAGCTCATTTCCGCCAAAGATCAGCGGCTTCGTGAGTACTTCGCCCCCTTGATACCCGGAGCGGATCGAGGCAAAACCCCACGGACGAATCGACAACCGGCGGAATTTACACGGCGGGCCGTCTTTCTGCATGTAATGCTCGCTGATCAACATGGACCATTCAGTGTCCGAGTTTCGAATGAGCCCCCAGGACGGATAATTGTTGCGGTGGGTCCAATTGCGCTGATCCAACCCGGGACGAACCCAGGCCTCGCGATACCGCGTCCAGTGAACCCCGTCTCGACTGCACATGAACAAGGCGTCATTGCAGCCATCCCCGCTGGGGCCCTGGACATTTTCGCGGATCTGCACAAACCGGTTGGGGAACCCGATGTAAATATGTTCGGCCCCCGGGCAGGGGGTGACGCCGTTGGTATACATTTGCGTTTCCAGGTCACCATCCTGGTATTGCAACGGCTGAACCGGCGACCAGTTGATAAAGTCCGGGGAGGTGGAGGTCTGAATGGCCCGCACCGCAATGCCCCAGTGAATGGCATTTTTCGGGTAGGGTTGACCCGTGGCGGGGTCGGCAAACATGCGGGTATAGGAACGATAGCAGCCGGCCACCGAATCCCAAAAAGCGGTATTGACGGTGTCGAAAGTCCCCTCCATGCGCAGTTCGTCCGGTCCCAGTCGCCGCCAACACAACCCATCGCCGGAGCCGGACGCACAGATTTTTTCCCAGCCGAGAAGCGCCAATCCCTTATATCGGGCATCGGGCGCACAGGCCGGGTTGGTGTCCAGGAACGCGGGGGGAATGATCACATCGGCGCCATGCCAGAGAATATTATTGTGCTTGGACCCCTGGAATTCGACGAGGCCCAAATCGGGCCGGTGAAAGGATTTCCCACCATCCGTGCTTTCCGCCATGGCGAGGATGCAGACGCCCTCGTTTTTCAAATCGGGAATGGCCGCCCGGTAGTAGATGCGGATGGCGGATTCCGTCTGAACCAGACTGTAGGCACCTAGCGTGTTGTCCTCCCAGGGGGCTCCGCCGGTAAAAACAACTTCGCGCCGTTCCGGGTGCGAGAGCCGCAATTCGGCATTCGTCATCTGCTCAATCAGGGTGTCATCAATAAATAATTCGCGGCGGGTTCCAATAGAGAGCGGAGAGATCATGCGGGTGTCCTTTCACTATGTCATATCCCGTCCAAAGTAATCAGATTCCATGAACGCGGTCAATCACGGCCACCCGAAAACTTGCATTTTTCAGGAATGAGTTCACTACCCGTAGGCTACATGCAAGCGACCTCCCGGTCAGGATGCGGGCTACGGCGTTGAAGGATTTGAATTCCGACCAAAAGCGGGAACTGCTGAAGATGATGATTCGCAGGGTTGAACTCACACCGAATAGCATCGTCCTGAACCCGTTCAAGGGCGATCCCATCGTTGGCGAACTTCGTGAACGGCAGGGCGTCAGTAGCGGTATATGGCGGTACATTGATGTAAATTGGTTGAACTGACGGGGCATCTGGACGATCCCCACGAATCCTAGCCATCCCCGAAAACAGCAAAAATCGCCCCCGATTTCCACTGCTCGGCAGTGGAATAACGGGCAGTGAAGTCAGGTTCGAGCCACAGTCTGAACAAGGGGTTCGCCAGGAAGCCAACTCGAACTTGAGCCGTAATCGGCTGTTTCAGGAAACCGATGGCAGGCAGGTTCGAGTTGTTGATGGAATGGCTCCGGCGACAGGGCTCGAACCTGTAACATTCTGGTTAACAGCCAGACGCTCTACCATTGAGCTACGCCGGAA
>JBAXJV010000175.1:0-6260 GCA_037137675.1 bacterium
GAGAAGGCCGGGTGGAGATTGGCGGCGGTGTAGAGGGGCGGGCGGGTTGGCTGAGGGGATTTCTCGCTCCGGTGGGACAAGCCCACCGGGAGCGGAAACGATGACAATCCAGTGGGCTGCCCCAGCGGGAGCTCTCCAGCGGGCTTGCCCCGCTGGTGGCGAAGATCATTGGGTTGGTTGTAGTTGCTCATTCAATTTTCCGCCCCTGCCGGACAAGCCGGCAGGGAGCATGTTGGCTCCCGGCGTCCTTGTGTCGCCGGGGCCGAAAACTCACCTCTCCACCTCCACTCCGTAAAGTCCAGACACCCTATGGGAAAGTACGGCGCGTAGGTAGCGAATTCGGTCATCGTTACCGGCCTTCCACAATCGCGATTTCATCCGGCGTCAGGCCGCAAAGGGCGTAAACCTGTTGGTAATAAACGGTCTGGTAAATTTTACCGTCAGCGGCAGTTCGTGCATAATTTGCACATACTGCATCCTCCACCAGTTCCCCTTCTTCGAAGAGGTTACGGATGTGTTTGGTGATGACGGAGCGTTCCCTTTGAAATAAATCCGATAATTGCGCTTGCGTCAGCCAGACCGTCTCGTTTTCCAGCCGGACCTCAATGCGCGTCCGATTGTCTTCTGTCTGATAGAGGATAATTTCCGATTTGGATTCCGGGTTCATACAGAACCTTTCTGTTTGATGATGGCGAGGAGGCCGTTGCCAGTGGCGATCTCTATTTCAACCGTGGTAAGCGGTTCACTATTTCCGTCATCCCGTTATTCACTAATCAAGGCCAGGTTCCATGCATCTGATCCTCACTGCTAGGGGGCGCAACACATTTTGAATTTTCTGCCGCTTCCGCAGGGACAGGGTTCGTTCCTGCCAATCTTAGGCGTGCGTTGAAAATGTTGTGGCACTTCAATGATCGGAGTTTTCTCGTCCTTATCATCTTCCTCTTCATCGTTCTCTTCATCCAGATAATCGTCTTCCTCGTCGTCCCATTCGTCACCATCGTATGTTTCGGATTGTTTCAACCGTATTTTGACAACAATTGCTACGACTCCCAACGCGACAGTTGAACCGATCGTCACGCAAATGCTTTGAAAAAGAGTCAACTTTGAAAGGCATGCCAATAAATAGCCAAGTCCGAAAAAAAGCAGAGTTCCGACAACGGCCACGCATGCCGCACCGGTAGTCATGGCCAAGGCAGACAACAGAATTCCATGTATTGATCGTGTTTGCATCACATCCTCCCAGCGGACATTCATTACCTCGCAAGTTGACGTTGTGCTAGTAGATGCTAGAAAAACGGAATGCTCGTTGTCAATGCAACAACTTCACGACTTCACGTTGGCAAGCTGGCTGTTGTGCGTTCGCAACTCGGAGCGGATGGCGAGGCGGCGTTGCGCTTCGAGTTCCGCGTCGCTCATCCGCATCTCGTGAACGATGGCGTTCTGGCGGTCGGCGTCCGGACTGTTTAACTGTTTGATAGTTCGGCGATTGATGACGGCGATGGTGAGGCGGTCCTGGAGGCGGAAGAACACCATGACGGGCATGGGGAAGAGCTGGATTCGCGGCTGAGTTCCTGATCGGTAAGTTGGAAGATGAGATCGGCGGTTTTCCACTCGAGGACAAGGGCTTTGGCCGGATCGAAGGCATGGCCGGAGTTGAATAGATCAAGGAATGCCTGCGGTGAGGAGCCGGCGCCGACGATAAACTTGTCGCTTTTGTAGCCCAGTTTGGCGAGCGCCTGTTTCATGGCATCGTAGGCGTAGATGGTGAAATAGGCGGATACGACGGAAAGCCTGGAGTTGTCTTGGATTTTCGCTCTTAGAAATTCGGCGACAGTTCCGCGAGTGTGATTGTCCCGCAGGTTAGAGTTGTTGGCAGGTGTTTGCATCTACTTGACTTGAAAAGGCGATTTCTGACCATCATAATTTCACTGCGTGCTTTTGTTGTCGAGGCTTGAGTTGAGACCAGCCTGGGTTCCGACCCTATTTCGAGAGGGCGTTATGTTTGGGCGAATGCGGCGGTGGTCGGGCGCCGAAGGGCGGGGATCAGCGCCGCGGCGGTGGTCTGCGTCCACGCATGCCGCCGCCATTCACGCGCCCATAGCTGCCGCTCTGACGGGGTTTCGGAGGAGAAAGCGGCGGAGAGCCAGGAGGCGGAGGAGGCAGCGTCAACAGCGCCGGCTCGGGATTCACGTAGGTCAGCGGCTGTCCGATATACTGTTCGATGGCCGGCAGGTCGAACGATTCGTCTTCGCAAGCGAATGTGATAGCGGTGCCGGAGGCCCCGGCCCGGCCCGTGCGGCCAATGCGGTGGACATAGTTTTCCGGATCGAAAGGAATGTCATAATTGATCACATGGCTGATGCCATCCACCTGTAGCCCGCGCCCGGCCACATCGGTGGCCACCAGCACGCGCACACGTCCGGCCCTGAACGCATCCAGCACCTTCAAGCGCTTGCCCTGCTCCACGTCGCCGGAGAGCATGTCCACATTAATGCCATAGTGACGAAGATGATCGAAAAGCCGGTCGGTCTGATCCCGCCGGTTACAGAAAACCAGAACACGTTCGAGGTGCTTGCTCTCGATAAGATTGTAAAGCAGCGCAAATTTATGGCGATGGCTGACGAGATAGGCAAACTGCTCGATCAAGTCCACCGTTACGCGCTCGGATTTAACTTCCAGTCGCATGGGGTTGTTAGTCCAGCTCGACGCCAGGCGCAGGATGTCGTCAGTCATCGTCGCGCTGAAAAGCAGCGTCTGGCGATCTTCCCGCCGCGGGGTGGCGTAAACGATCGTGCGCACGTCGGGAATAAAGCCCATGTCGAGCATACGATCGGCTTCGTCAATCACCAGTATCTCGACATGCCGCAGATCAAGGCAGCCGCGCGACCGGAAATCCAGCAGGCGGCCCGGCGTGGCCACAATCAACTCCGGATTCTCCCGGTCCAGACGTGTTTGCTGCTTGGCATAATCCATGCCGCCGTAGACCGCCAGAGCTTTGAACGGCAGATAGCGCCCGATCTCTTCGGCGTCTTTTTCAATCTGCACGGCCAGCTCGCGCGTCGGCGCCAGCACCAGCGCGCGCGGCGCACCACGGCTTCGCGCAACCTGCGGATGGCGCTGAAAATGGGTGAAGATGGTCAACAAAAACGCCGCTGTTTTGCCGGTGCCGGTCTGCGCGCGGCCGGCCACGTCCTTGCCGGCGAGGGTATGCGGCAAAGTCATAGCCTGAATCTCTGAGGCATACACAAACTTCAGATCCGCCACCGCATGTACTAATTCGTCAGGCAGCGCGAGATCGGCGAAGCGCGTTTTACCATCAGCCGCTGGCACGACATAGTCGCTGCGCTTCCAGACATTGATGTGCGGCGGAGCGGATTTTCGCGCATGCGGCGCACTTGCGACCGCCGCTTCGTGCCGCAAGGGACGCTTATGGTGCTGAGTGGCTGCGTCAACAACCGAGGCTGGCCCGCGCGCCGAAGCGGGAACCGCGTGAGTATTGCGAACCGCTGGTTTCTTAAGACCCAATCCGAAAAGCCGGTGCCCCAAATTTCGAAGAATACGCCGAACCATAAAGTTCCTTTAATCCCGCTTGCCGGGACACCTCAACCACGAGCGCCCGGATCGGGCAACAAACGCACCCGTTGCACGACTTGGTCGCCCAACCGCTGTCGCACACCTGCCAGTAAAGCAGGCAGTGCTCGACGTGCCTCCATCATCCAGGGCGCACCATTCACTAAAATAATCGCCGTCCCCCGTTCGACACGCCCGGGGCGGGTATGCGCCGCAAGGCGCTCACCGGCGATCTCACGCCAGTCCCGTGTTAACGGCGCTATCGAAACGCCCTCGTTAACGCGCAACCCTGCCAGCAGATCCCGCGCAAAGCCGGCCATCGGCAAACCGCCGTCCGCTTCACGCCCTGCGAACACACCGCCACCGGCCCCGGATTGGTGACACGTCCTTTTTGCCATACGGACAGCTCAAATTGTTCGGCTGCAGGCTATATGCGGGCAGGTCAAAAGCCGGCTTGCGATTGACTGCACGCCAGCTACTCTCCCAATTGAAAACGCACAAACCGGCGGATCGTCAGCTCGTCGCCCAGCTCCTTGCCTTTGGCTTGCAGCAGTGCGGCCACCGTAATTTCCGGTGTTTTCACAAACTCCTGCTCTACGAAACAAACCTGCCCGTAGAACTTCTGCATCTTGCCGTCCACGATTTTTTCGATCATCTTTTCGGGCTTGCCCTGCATCTGCTTCGCGTAAATTTCGCGTTCGGCGGCCACCAGCTTGGCATCCACCTCATCACGGGTCAGACACTGCGGCGCACAGGCCGTCACGTGCAACGTCAAGTCGAGCGCCAGCGCCTTGAAAGCCTCCGTGGAGGTTGTGGCATCCTTACCACAACCCAATTCGACCATCACGCCCAGCTTTCCATTCAGATGAATGTAGGTTGCGAGCAGCCCCGGCTGGGTGCGCACAAACCGTGCGCTGCGCCGCGCCACGATGTTCTCGCCAATTTCGGCAATCTTGGCTACCACTTCATCGCGGCCCATGTCGGCCAGCACACCGTCCTGCCCGGCCGCGAGTCCGGCCAGTTTTTTTACAAAAGCCTGAAACCCGGGGTTCTTGGCCACGAAATCTGTTTCGCAATTCACCTCAATCAAGGCCCCGTTCCTGCCGTCCGCAGTCACGGAGGCGCAAATCAGCCCTTGGTTGGCCGCGCGCGAGGCCTTTTTGGCAGCAATCGCAACACCGCGTTCGCGGAGAATCTTGACGGCCTTTTCCTTGTCGCCACCCGCTTCAACCAGAGCCTTCTTGCACTCCATCATGCCTACGTTGGTTGCTTCACGCAACGCCTGCACCATCTGTGCGGTAATTTCAGCCATACGCTAAACTCCTTTCAATCACTTTACCATGCCTACGGTACAACTCACGCCTGATCGCTGACGGGCGACTCTGCGGGTGTCTCCGCGTTGCGCGTCGTTTCCACAGCACTTTTCGCCACGCGCGGCTTGCGTGGTTTAGCCGCTGGTTTAGCATCAGCCTTGTCTTCCGGCTTGGCCTCCGCCATGACTTCCGGCGCAGCTACAGGCTTATCCTCTGCGATTGTTTCGAGCTTGGCCGCCGGTTTAACTTCCGGCTTGCGTTCAACGTTCGAAGTTTTACGTATCGCGTCAACGCGGGCGGCCTTGCGTTCCTGAGCCACAGCCTTGGCGGAAGCCTCCGCCGTCACGCGATCCTGCTCGCGCTTGCGAAGGGCTTCAGCGGCGATGTTGGAAAAACTTCCCAGAGCCTGTTCGATATCCGTAGCCAACTGCTCGAGGATCACCTTAATCCCGCGCATGGCGTCGTCGTTGCCGGGAATGGCCACGCTGATCGGCGACGGATCGCAGTTTGTATCCACAATCGCAATCACCGGAATGTCGAGGCGTTTAGCCTCAGCCACTGCGATGGCTTCACGGTTGACGTCCACCACGAAAAGCGCGCCGGGAAGTTTATCCATGTCGGCCAGCCCGGACAGGTTAAACTCCAGCTTCTTGAGTTCGTGACGAAGCTGCGAGACTTCCTTCTTGTGCATGTGCTCGAATTCGCCGGAGGTGTCCAACTTTTGCAGATCACGCAGACGTTTGACGCGCTTGCGAATTGTGAGGTTGTTGGTGAGCGTGCCGCCCAGCCAGCGGCTGGTGACGTAAGGCATGTTGCAGCGCGTGGCGACATCCTTGATAATCTCCTGCGCCGGCTTTTTAGTGCCGACGAAAAGAATCTGCTTGCCGGCGGAAACTATATCGCGCACAAATTCGCGAGCCTTGCCAAGCTGCTCGATGGTTTTGATCAGGTCAATGATGTGTATGCCGTTCTGCTTGGAGAACACATACGGTTTCATCTTGGGGTTCCAGCGCTTGGTCTGGTGTCCGAAGTGCAGTCCGGCATCCAACAAAGTTCGCAGCAACTCAGGCTGCGTGGTTTCGGCAGTCGTCATAGGTCATCCTCCTGTTTATACTAGCCGTCAAGGCGCGACCCACCCGGGTCAGCCTGCCTGTCCGGCAATCCGCTTTGGTTCCGCCAGAGGCTGGCAAAACACTCGCTTCAACGCAGATCGAGCCAAAAGCCCCACATGCGTAAAAAGTGAGTATCTCAAAAACCGCCCGGGATAACAAGCGCCGATTTTACTGCCCCTGACCTTGACTTTTCACCTCGCCGCCACCATGCTTTTCCGCGTGCGCGGGCGCCTGTCAACCAAACGCAGGGGCGCTCAAGATCATG
>JBAXJV010000176.1:0-6257 GCA_037137675.1 bacterium
CGGCGATACACTGCGGGCTGAAATCGCCTGCGGTACCATTCACCAGCAACAGGCCGACACCGCCGCCCGCCTGGTCGCCCGCCGTGCCGACCTCGCAGACCTGCTGGGCCTGCCGCCCGACATCCCCTTCGATGCGCTTTCAGGGCCGCAGTTCGTCGTCAGCGCGCCCGCTGCTAATGATGCCGCCGTTGTAGCGCTCAGCAATCGCCTGGACTACGCGCAGATTCTGCAGGACATAGACGACGCCCGCCGTGGCGTGCGCATCGCCCGGCAGACGCTTCTGCCGGATCTGGAACTCGCCTCGCGCTACGAACGGCAAGGGCAGGGGGACACAGTTAAAGACGGGCTATCACTGAATCATAATGCCTGGATGGTCGGCGTGCGACTGCTCTCCGACTTTCCTCCCCGCGCTGAACAGCGCGCCCTGTCGCAGGCCGAAATCACGGAGCGCGTCACCCGTTTGCGTGCCGATACCGTGCAGTCCGCTATCCGCCGTCAGGTCGTTCAGGCCCTCGATGTTTTGCACCGCAGTGAAGGCGATCTGCCGCTCGCCACCACCACCCTGGCCGCCGCACGGCAGCGTCTCGAACTTATGCGCCGCCTCTACAGCAGCGCCCGTGCCACCACCTTCGATGTCTCGGATGCCGAAACGCAGTGGCGCGATGCCGACGAGCGCTGGCTTGCCGCCAGTTCGTCCGTCACTGTGGCGGCCTACCGCCTGCTCTGGACGCTGGGCACATTGACCGACGTTCCAAACAGTCTGAAAGCCGGATCGGAGCCCACCACATGATGCGCCAGCCGTCACATCGCAACATGAATATCCAACAGACAGCGCTCACATTGTCCTGGTTCCGTCAATGCTGCGCGATAACCGTCGCGCTGTTGCTTGCCGGCACCACAGGCGGTTGCGGCCACCGCGCTGCGCCCGGCGCCAGCGCCGTCGTCCGTCGCGCATCATTCGAAATCTGGACGCTCTACGACGGCCACATCGAAGCCCGTTCGCGCCATCCTGTTGCCTCCCGCCTCGCCGGATCCGCCACGCTGGTCGAACTTGCACCTGACGGTGCCCATGTGCGCGTGGGCGAGATAGTCGCCCGTTTCGACGCCGCCCCGTGGGAACGCGAGGTTGTGCGTCTGGCGCGTGACGCAACCCTCGCGCGCGAGGATCTGCGGGCCTTGGAAAACGGACGCTTGCCGCTCGAACTGGGCGAACTCGAAGCCCGCGTCGCTGAGGCACGTCGCAAGGCGGACGAAGAGCAGGCCGCGCAGGCCGACGATCTGACGCTGCAACGCGACGGGCTGCTCGCGCCGCAGGATGTCGCCGCGCAAATCCGCCGCAGTCAGGCCGCCGCCACTGCCGCCCGCGCCGCCGCAGACCAGCTTGAGCGCACTCGCAAGCACCTGCATCCCGCCGCTCTGGCCCGCGCCCGCGCCACCAGCGACGCCGCTGAACAGGAGCTGGCCACTGCCACTGCCCAGGTCTCCAACTGCGTCGTGTACGCCACGGCGGACGGCATTGTGGCACTGCTGCCACTGCCGTTGGGAACCGATGTGCGCCCCGCCCGCGTCGGCGACACGCTTTTCCGCAATCAGCCCTTTTTGACAATTCCCGACCTGCGCGAACCGCTCGCCGTCTGCGCCGTCCCGGAATCCGATCTGCACCGTGTGCCGCCCGGGGTCGTCGCTGTTGTTGAACTGCGCGCCTGGCCCGATCTTGTTTTGACCGGGCGCGTCGAATCCGCCGCTGCCACAGCCCAGCCTGCGCCAGGCTCATCCACGCGGCTTTATCCGCTCACCATCCGGCTCGAGGCCGGCGACGCCCGCCTGCGGGCCGACCTGACTGCCCGTGTACGCATCCGCACCTATGCCCGCGTCAACGCCACGCTCGTGCCGCGCGCCGCGGTCTGGTGGGAGAACGACCGCGCCATCTGCCGAACGCTCGACGCGCAGGACCGGATGAAAATCGTTCCGGTCATCGTTGGCCCCGGCAACGAACGCGATTTCGAAGTAATTCAGGGGCTTGTTCCCGGCCAGCGGGTGTTGATGCCATGAGCGTGGCTGCTCAGGCGCTAGTGAACAGTAAAACTTGACTTCCTTGCGAATAACGCCTATATTCCACTCCACTGCTTCAATAACTGGAGTTGATATGCGGCAATCAATGCAAGACAAGCTTAACGAGGTGGGTCGCCATGGCGGCACATTTATGACCGGCGAAGTCAAACGTGCAGGGATCTCCACTCGCACGCTCTACCGCCTGCGCGAATCGGGTGAAGTAGCGCGTGTGTCTAGGGGAGTCTATCAGATCGCCGACGCACCAGGTACGATTTCACCCGACTACGCGGCGATTGCGAAACGCGTCCCGGAGGGCGTGATCTGTCTGCTATCGGCGCTTTACCATCATGATCTGACCACCGAGATTCCCCGCGAGATTCACCTGGCCGTTCACCGCGACGCCAACGTGCCACGGCTGGACTATCCCCGAGTGCGCGTATTCCGCATGTCGTCACACCCTTTCAATGCGGGTATCGAACACATAGTTATCGGTGGCGCAAAACTGCGGATATTTTCGCCGGAGAAGACCATCGCGGATTGCTTCAAGTACCGGAACCGCCTGGGTACCGCCGTGGCCGTCGAGGCGCTCAAGAACTATATGTCCCGACGGGGCCGCAACCCCGGCCGGGTTCTGGAAATGGCGCGAGTCTGCCGGATGGACAAGGTCGTTCGGCCTTATCTGGAGGCACTCGTATGACGGGCCACGCCGCATCCAATCGCCAGAAGCTCCTGAATCTCTCCCGTGAGACAGGCCAAAGTTTCCAGGAACTGGTGCAGTACTTCGCCATGTCGCGCTTCCTGTATCGCCTCTCCAAGTCCGAAGTGTCCGATCGCTTCATTCTCAAGGGCGCACTTCTGCTTCACGCTCTGAAGATCGCCAACGCCCGTTCCACCCTGGACATCGACATGTTGGGCAGATTATCCAATGCCCCGGAAACGATCCGGTCTGTGGTGGAGACCGTCATTGACCAACCGGTCGAGCCGGATGGGCTCGAGTTCCAAAAGGGATCCATCCAGATATCCGACATTACCCGCGATCGTCCGGGCTGTTCATGGGCGTGATGAACGGACGGGAAGTCGAACAAAAATGCTCGGCATGGTCTCGCCGCACGTAATTTGTAGACGTGCAAAAAACATGAAAAAACCGTTTGTCAACTATGCGAAAGGGCTGAAGGAATCCCTGGCCGATCCGGTGGAAGTCGCTGCATATCTCAATGCCGCCTTGGAAGACGGCTCACAGGATGTTTTCCTTATGGCTCTAAGGGACGTTGCGAATGCGCGCGGTCTCATGCACCTTGCGCGGGAAACATCGCTCAACCGTGAGAACATGTATCGCATTCTTTCGGAAAGGGGCAATCCGCAACTTTCAAGCCTGGCATCATTGCTGGACGCATTGGGTCTTAAACTGGCTATAGAGCCGAAACGCGCTGTGGCCTGACAAGTCCGTCATCCTGTCCCTTCCGCCTTCCAACTGAAATGTCACGTCCCCCTCCGACATCCGACATCCGACATCCACTTCTAAGCCTGACCGGCGTTGCCCGCTCCTTTCCGTCGCCCGCTGGCCCGGTGGTTGCCTTGCGCGAGGCTTCTTTTGAAGTAGCCTCCGGCGAATTTGTGCTGCTCACCGGCCCCTCTGGTGCTGGCAAGACGACGCTGCTGAACTTGCTGGCGCTGCTTGATACGCCGACTGCGGGCTGTCTGCAGTTTGAAGGTCAGGCCACCGGTGCCTTAACCGAATCGCAGCGCAACCTCTGGCGCGCTACGCGGCTGGGCATGGTTTTTCAGCGCTTTTGTTTGTTGCCGCATCGCACTGCGCTGGAGAACGTACTGTTCCGGTTCCGCTATTTGCCTGTCCCGCGCCACGAAGCGCATGCGTGTGCGCTGGCCGCGTTGGAGTCGGTTGGCTTAGCGGAACAGGCCAACCGACGTGCACGGCTGCTTTCCGCAGGCGAAATGCAGCGCGTGGCGATAGCCCGCGCCATCGCCCATACGCCGCGGCTGCTGCTGGCTGATGAACCCACCGGCAACCTCGACCACGCCGCCGCAGAACAAGTTTTGGCCATTTTTCAGCGTCTGCACGCCGACGGGCTGACCATCGTAATGGTGACGCATAACGAATCCCTGCTCAATATTGCCGCCCGCCACCTGCGTTGCCGCAACGGCTGCGTTGAGCAGGACTCTCTTCCACCCGGCATTTTGGAAGGACCAGCTCCGTGTCGTCCGCCGAGCTGTTGCAACAGGCGCGAACTCCATTCCCGTCCCCGCGCCCGCCCCGTCCTGCGCGATCTGACTGAAGGGCTCACGTTGCGCCCCGGCCGCGTGCTGTTGGTGCTGGGTGCGCTGGCGGCCGGTTTCGCGGCGTTGACATTGCTGCTGTCTGCGCTGACCGGGCTGCGTAACGCGGCACATGTGTTACAGAGCGAACTGGGCGCCGAGGTGGTGGCCATCGTGCAGGCCGGTGATCTGGCAGCTGGTGATGGTTTGTTGTCAGAGACACATCTGCGCTGCCTGCGCCAGAATTTTCCCGGATGGTGCGTGGCTGGCGTGCGGCGCATCAACCTGGCGCCGGCAGGCAACGGCCCGAAAGTCGCCGCGCTTGCCGCTTCGTCAGCAATTGCCGGGCTGCGCGGATGGCGACCTGTCGCAGGCCGCTTATTCGACAATGCGGACGAACTCGACGGCGCCCGCTGCGCAGTTGCCACTGCCACCGCCTGCGCCAGCCACGGCTGGCGGCCGGGCGATGCGATCACTATCGGCGGACAGCTGTTCACGCTTGCCGGAACGCTGCCCGACGCGGGTTCAACCACGGACGGAGCGGCCGGCGGACTGCTCGTCGTTCCGCTCTCCGCCTGGCCGGTGGCCGGCGCGCGTCTCGACATATTGCTGGTGCGCGGGCCGCGCGGAACGGCGCATACCTCTGCCGCTGCGCTGGCGCTGCTGCGTCAGCCTGATTTACACGCCGGTGCACTTGTGGCCACCACGCCGGATATGCTGCTGGCCGGTCTGCGCCGGTTGCAACGTAATGTCGGTTTGCTGGCCGGCGGTGCGGCGGGGTTCGGGCTGTTTCTGGGCGCGGCGCTGCTGACAACGCTGCTCGGCGCCAGCGTGCGTGACCGCACGTTGGAGATTGGCTTACGCCGTGCGCTGGGCGCAGGGCGCGCCGCGATTGCCGCGCTTTTCGTGGCCGAAGCCTGTCTGTTAACCGCCGCTGCGTCAGGAATAGGGCTGCTTATGGCGCTGCCTGTCGCGCGCCTGCTTTCACAGCTTGGCCCCGTGCCATTTGCCGTCAGCACGATTGTCTGGGTGCTCCCCCTGCTTGCTGGACTCGCGCTTGGCGCACTCGCTGCCTGGGCGCCAGCCCGCGCCGCTGCCCGTCTGCCGCCTGCTGAAACTTTGCGCGACGGGTGACGGGTGGCGTTTATAATCACCGCAACACCATCGTACAAGGAAGAGGCGCTGTGCGCCGGGGTGGCGGAGAACTTTTACGGTCAGGTTTTGCTGATTGCGCCGTTTGCGCTTGTGTGATGCCCGCGAAGCGCACATTATCTCGCCTGTTGGCAGGTATAATCCGGAGCGAAAGCGCGTTTTGCAGTAAGCCGGCTTTAAGAATGAATATTCCATGAACACGACACCTTCGAAGTTGTTGATTGGCTGGTCTGAAGCGGATACGACGCCCGCGGGCAAGGTGGATCTTTCCGGACAGTATTATCACCGCATCGCCGATGGCGTTCATTCCCGTCTGTCAGCGACAGCCCTGGTGTTTGAGTCTGACAACGCTGAAGCTGTTGTGATGGTTTCCCTTGAGCTGGTTGGTTTTCAAGCCGATTTTCAGGAGGCTGTGCGCGCAAAGCTTCGTGCGGAACTGCCGGATTTGGACGCGGCGAAGGTTTTTCTGAATGTCACACATACGCATAATGCGCCCGGCGTTGACTTGATATGCGGCATTGGCTGGCTGGCGGAATTGCCAGAGGTTTTGCCGGCAGCGGAGTACCGCAAATTCATGCTCGATAAAATTGTTGCGGTAGTCAGCGACGCCTGGCGGAATCGCCGGCCGGGTGGCGTTGCGAGCGGGCTGGCGTCCGCCAGAGTCGGCCATTGCCGGCGCGCCGTGTATTCCGACGGCACCGCAGAGATGTACGGATGTACCGGCCGTGAGGATTTCATTGGCATGGAGGGGGGCGAGGATTCCGGGGTTGACCTGCTGT
>JBAXJV010000177.1:0-6224 GCA_037137675.1 bacterium
CATCGAGCGCGATGCCGGGCTGGGTAATGGCGGATTGGGGCGGTTGGCGGCCTGCTTTCTGGATTCGATGGCCACGCTGGAATTGCCGGGCTATGGCTACGGCATACGTTATGAATACGGGATTTTCCGGCAGACAATCCGCGACGGGTTTCAGGTCGAAGTGCCGGACAACTGGCTGCGCAACGGCGATCCCTGGGAAATCGAACGTCCGGACTACGACATCCAGGTGGGTTTTGGCGGAAGCGTTGCCGAAGTGCAGGATGTGCGTGGCCGCGTGCGCCTCCAATGGACGCCCGCCGAAACTGTTGTGGGCATGCCCTACGATGTGCCGATCGCGGGCTACCGCAACAATACTGTCAATAATTTACGCCTTTGGACTGCCAAAGGCACCGAGGAGTTCGACCTCTCTTTTTTCAATACCGGCGATTATATCCGGGCCTACGAAGTTAAAACCCGCAGCGAGAATATCACCAAGGTGCTCTACCCGAATGACAAGATTGAGAAAGGTCGCGAGCTGCGTTTCAAGCAGCAGTATTTCTTTGTCTGCTGTTCGCTGCAGGACATCGTGCGGCGTTTCCGCACGGGCTGTGCGGATTTCGGCGCCTTCCCTGACAAGGTGGCGATTCAGCTTAACGACACCCATCCGGCGTTGGCGGTGGCAGAGCTGATGCGGCTGCTGGTGGATGTTGAGGGCTTGGAATGGGATAGCGCCTGGGAACTTACGCAGGCCACACTGGGCTATACCAATCACACGCTGATGCCGGAGGCGCTTGAACGCTGGCCGGTACGGCTGTTTGAAGAGGTTCTGCCGCGCCACCTGACGATCATTTACGAGATTAATCGCCGCTTCCTGCGCACAGTGATGACGCGCTTCCCGGACGATCATGATCGCCTGGAGCGCATGTCGCTGATTGAGGAAGGTCCGGAGAAGCATGTCCGGATGGCCAATCTGGCCGTGGTGGGCAGCCACAGCACGAACGGCGTGGCGAAGCTGCACTCCAAATTGTTGCAGGAAACTCTCTTTCGCGACTTTCACGAGATGTGGCCGGAACGCTTCACTAACATGACCAACGGAATTACCCAGCGGCGCTGGCTGTTGAAGTGTAATCCCGGGCTGGCTGATGCCATCACCCGCCGCATTGGTGCTGGCTGGGTTACGGACCTGTTTCAGATCAAGCGCCTTGAAGCGTACGCCGACGACCAGGAACTGCACGCCGAGCTGCGCCGCGTGAAACGTGAGAACAAGCTGCATCTGGCCGGGATGATTCGAACTGAGAATGGCGTCGTGATCAATCCGGATTCGATCTTCGATGTGCAGGCCAAGCGCCTGCATGAATATAAGCGGCAGATGCTTAACTTGATGCACATCATCTACCGCTACAACCAGCTCAAGGATAACCCAGCGCTTGATATGCAGCCCCGCACCTTTCTTTTCGCAGCCAAGGCCGCGCCGGGGTACGCTATTGCCAAGCTGATTATCAAGCTCATCAACGATGTGGCCGGTGTGATCAATCACGATCCCGCCTGCAAGGACCGGCTGCGCGTGGTGTTTTTAAGTGACTACCGCGTTTCGCTCGCCGAGCGCATCATTCCTGCCAGCGACCTGAGCGAGCAGATCAGCACCGCCGGCACCGAAGCGAGCGGCACAGGCAACATGAAGTTTGCTCTTAACGGCGCGCTCACGATCGGCACGCTCGACGGCGCCAACATCGAAATACGCGAAGAGGTCGGCGCCGAAAACTTTTTCACCTTCGGCATGACGATTGACGAAGTCAAGGCGTTGCGCGCGGACGGCACCTACAACCCGTGCGATTTGTACAATAGCCGCCCGGAAATCAAGCGCATTCTTGACTACATTCGCGCTGACTTCTTCAATATGGAGCAGCCCGGGCTGTTCCGTCCGCTCTACGATATGCTGCTGACCCATGGCGACTATTACTTGCACCTGGCCGACTTTGCGTCCTATATCGCTTGTCAGGACCGGGTAGATGCTGCGTATCGCGATCCGGTCCGCTGGGCGCGGATGTGCGTAATGAATATCGCCAATACGGGATATTTCAGTTCCGACCGCACGATCCTGGAATACGCCAGGCAAGTCTGGAAAGTTGAGCGCTGCCCGATTTCGATGCCAGACGCTCAGCCGCCTTCCGTGCCCGGACAGGAGTAAGCGCGTTACATCATGGGCATCGCGATGATGGCCATGTCGCGCTCGATCTCGTGAATCGCGTTGGCCGTTGCCCGGCCGATCAGATCCAGGCGGGCCAGAGCGTCAATTCTGGCTTGAACACGCCCGAATTCCTCCGGCGTGAACAGATGGTCAAGCAGGCGACAGGTGTTGCCAAGGCTGATCAGCACAACATCGCGCGGATCAGGAATGTCGTCGCCTAGAATCAGTTCCCGCAGACGGGTCCGCACTTCTTTGATCTCGCGATCATCAATCAGCGGATAGCGGCGCACTTCGAAGACCCACAGAATACGTTTGTTTTCCTGCTTGAGAATGCCTTTCCTGATCAGGCTGGCCAGAACCCGTTCCCCGATGCAGCCATCCCGCTTGGCGAGCTGTTCCAGCCAGAACGATGTGGGGTGCGGCCCCACATTCTGATGCAGGTCCCGCAGTGCGTTGTCGAGCAACGGGTTGCCCGTGGGCGTGCTCGATATCATCTTCATGGTGGTCAGGTCCGTGTCAATCCGGTCGCACAGCGCCAGTTCCATCAGCAGCGCGGCGGCCAGCGCGTAATCCAGCATGGACGAAGGCAGCAGGTTGATGACGCCCTTGCAATCGTCCAGCGCCAGCAGGTAGAATTCTTCGGCAAAGCTGAGCGTGCCAGACGTCACGTTTGCCGGTCCCGGCAGCGGTGTGCCTGTGGTGGAATAACTGTTAATGGCTTCCGGCAGTGTGTCAAAAATCGGCAGGATCGCGGAGAAGCCCGCCATGTCAAGGATTTGACGGATTTGTGCTGCAGGTCTGGCCAGCGTCAGTTTTCCCTGTACCTGTTTCATGCGCTTGGCCGATGACAGGAAAACGCGCAGGCCGGCGCTGCTCACATATTCCATATCTGACAGGTCGAAAATGATTGACCGGGCGCCGTCGGCGATCAGCGCGGTCAGGCGCTTTTCCGTTTCCGGAGCGCTGGTCGCATCCAGGCGGCCCTTGGGTTGCAGTATTGTGATTTCGCCTTGCGCGCGTTCGTTGATTGTCATGTTTACTCCTTGTTTATGTATGTCTTGTGCGCCACGCCGCCGATCAGTCTACCGGGGTGCGCAGCGCGGTGCTGTCCGTCATGTCTTGCTCGAAAAGTCTGCTCAATTGTTTATAAATTGGTCCCGGGCGTCCATCGCCGACAGGGCGTCCGTCGAATTCGACCGCAGCCGTAAGGTGAATCGTGGTGCCTGTGACCAGCAGTTCGGCGGCCTGCTCGATATCGGTCCGCCGCAGGTCAGCGTGGCCCACGCTGTGCAATTCTCCGCTTGCAATCATCTGACACGCCAGTTCCATGATGCGCAGCATCGTGGTGCCGGGGAGAATGGCGTCGAGTTCGGGGAAAAGCAGGCGTCGGTCGCTGGTGACGACGCCGAAATTCTCGACGGCACCCTCGGTCAGGCATCCGCAGGCGTCGAAGCCGACGGTGAAATCCACGCCAGCGTCCAGAGCTTCCTTTTTCATCAGCACATTGGGCACGTAATTGCAGGTTTTTGTGATCGCCAGAGCGGCATCTTTTGGCGGAATGGCGCTGGTGCGAATGCGTGCTCCAGCGGGATGTGTCTGCATGAACGGCGTGCCACTGGCCGTGGCGAGCACATAGAGCTGCGGCCCCGGCCCGTCGTAGGGGCTGACGCCGAAGCTGCCTGGCCCGCGCGACACATAAATACGCGCTGTCGCGTCGCGGTGGCCGCCGGCGCGCACGGTGGCGCGGACTATTTCCGTGAGTTCCGCATCCGGCCACGGCATGGCGAGCGATAAGTTGCGTGCGGAGTCGTGGAGCCGGGCGAGGTGGGCCTGGAAATTGTAAAGCGCACCGTTCACAACTTTGAAAGCCTCGAAAATCCCGTCGCCACGGTGCACTAGATGGTCGTCCATCGGCAGCAGCATGAGTAGCGGATCGGTGACGATACCGCCGAAGACCGATGAATACATGGCGTAATATTTGGACTGCCACGGCTGGCGCAAGCCTGCGGCCCAACTGGGGAAGTCGGCGAGTTTGAGGATTTGCGTGCACATGGTGTTCAGTGTCCGGCAATATTAAATTTTGGCTGTTGCCTCTCGGTCATGTTATTCCGAACACTCCTCTGAAATGTCACCGAACACCGAAAACTGAACACCGACCACCTGACACCCTCAGCGTTTGTCTTTGTCCTGCTTGACGCAGACGCCGAGCTTGCCCGCGCCGCAGCGTTTGGCGGCGTCCATCACTGCGACTACTTTTTCGAAGGCGACTTCGCGGTCGGCGGAAACGATCACCATTTGATTGGCCGCATCGGGCAGCAGCCGCTTCAAGGCGGCCTCCAGCGCGTCAGCTGCAGTCGCGCGATTATCGAGATAAATAACGCCGCTGCGGGTCACAATGATCTGAACCTGATTGTTTTTGGTCTGCGAGGTTTCGACGGCATGTGCTTTTGGCAGGTTGATTTTGATTTGAGCGCGGACCAGAAATGGCGTCATGACCATAAAAATGATCAGCAGAACAAGCGCGACATCGATGAACGGGATCATGTTGATCTCGGCCACCAGCGCATACTTATCCCCCGACTTCAGTATTTTCACGGGGTCGGTCCATCCGGCGGGACGAGGCGGTCAATCAGCTCTTCAGTAGCCAACTCGATCTCCTGCGCCAGCGCGCGGATGCGGTGGACAAAGGTGTTGTATCCGACCAGCGCCGGGATCGCCACCAGCAATCCGCAGGCGGTTGTCACCAGCGCCTCGGCGATGCCTGCAGCCACGGCTTCGGTGCCGCCGCCCGCGTTGGCTGCAATGCCGGCAAAGGCTTTGATAATGCCCATCACGGTGCCGAGCAGGCCGATAAAGGGCGCGATGCTGGCGATTGTGCCCAGCGCCGGTATGCCCCATTCCAGCCCGCGCATTTGCATCTGAATCGAGCGCTCCATGGTCCGTTCACGTGCCTCGCGCCCGCCCGGCTGAACCAGCACGGCGGCAAAAGTCACGGCTGCCGGCAGCCGTGACTTTTCACAGTAGTCAAGCGCGGCATTGGGCCCGGCTGTTTCCAGCGAGCGGATCACGTTGCGCACCATGCGCCAGGCGTCACCCTTTGATCGCCGCAGAGCCATCCAGCGGTCCACAATGATGGTAATGGACCAGATGGATAATAAC
Source organism: bacterium (assembly GCA_037137675.1). Lineage (GTDB taxonomy): Bacteria > Verrucomicrobiota > Kiritimatiellia > CAIKKV01 > CAIYGI01 > CAIYGI01. Next base: position 5,327 of record JBAXJV010000177.1, read on the forward strand.
AGCAGCAGCGATAGAATCGGCCATCCCTGCTCCAGCATGTCTAGTAATGTAAAACCACCCATAGCCGTTTACTCCATGCGCACTCCGGCGCGCTTAAAAAGTGTGATTATGGGAGGAACTGACGGATGTGTCAAACAAGCGCTTATTCCACCTTTACCGTAACCTTTTGCATCTTGTCACCCGCACGGATGGCGTCCACGACATCCAGCCCCTGCACAACCTTGCCAAAGACGGTGTGTTTGCCGTTGAGATGCGGCTGCTGGGAGTGCAGAATAAAAAACTGGCTGCCGTTGGTGTGCGGACCGGCGTTGGCCATTGAGATCGCGCCACGCTCGTTTTTCAAGGGGTTGCCGGTGAATTCATCCTCAAACTGGTAGCCCGGGCCACCGCTGCCGGTCCCCGTCGGGTCTCCGCCCTGAATCACAAAGTCTGCGATTACACGGTGAAAAGTCACGCCGTCATAGAAGCCTTCCTGAATCAGAAAGACGAAGTTGTTGACTGTATTGGGCGCGTATTGGGGAGCAAGCTCCAGAACAATGACGCCACGGGTGGTTTCCATCGTTACGCGATGAGTCTGCTTCGGGTCAATTTTCATTGCGGGCGGACGGGGCCATTTCTTTCCTGCCATAAGTATGCTCCTTGGTTGGCCGTGGCGCAGACGGAACGCCTGCGATCTGTGCGGCTTGAGGTCAATTATCGCAAAGTTGACCTGAATGACGCAAGGCTGAACGAAGCAACCAAATGTGCGGCTAAGGTTCTGTTTCCCGCGTATGAGACAGTTGCATTATCATCCTCAGCGGCTCACCGTGACGGTTCGCCCTACCCATGTCTGGTTCTCAAGAGCCGCTTGATCGTACGCGAGGTAGGGCGAGGCGTCTCGCCGAGCCGTCTTTGCGGC
>JBAXJV010000178.1:0-6208 GCA_037137675.1 bacterium
GACCTGATGGTTGCGTCGAACACCGCGCCACTGGCCGATATTCCCGGCGTCTGCGGCATTGTGAACGGCTCCGTACTGCCGGGCTGCTTCGGTATCGAAGCCGGGCAGTCAGCTGTCGGCGATATTTTTCTATGGTTCGTCAATCATCTGGTGCCCAGCACCTACGGCCGCACGCTGGCGGCACGGTTCGAGGCTCTGAATGCGCGGGCCTCAGCGCAGAAGCCCGGTGAACACGGCCTGCTTGCGCTGGACTGGAACAACGGCAACCGTACGATTTTAGTGGATACACGGTTAAGCGGGCTGCTGCTGGGCCAGACGCTGCACACCGAGGCTCACGAAATTTATCGGGCACTGATCGAAGCCACCGCCTTCGGCGCGCTGACCATTATCAAGCGCATTGAAGAGTATGGCGTGTCCGTGCAGGAAATCGTCAACTGCGGCGGGCTGGCGGTGAAGAGTCCGTTGTTGATGCAGATTTACGCCGACGTGACCGGCCGGCCAATGAAGCTTGCGCGTAGCGAGCAGACCTGCGCGCTGGGCGCGGCGCTCTTCGGCGCCGTGGCGGCGGGGCGCGAGGCGGGAGGCTTCGCGACCGTCGAAGAAGCGCAGACGGCGCTGTGCGGAATGCGGGACAAAGTTTTCACGCCCGATCCGGCGGCACAGGCGATTTACGCTGAACTTTATCAACTCTATCGCACGCTGCACGATGCCTTCGGAACACCGGAGTGGTCCGGGCATCTCGACCGCCTGATGAAAGAGCTGATTTCCTTGCGCGAGCGGCAGCGGATGGGGTAGATGGAGGTTGACGATGCTACAAAAATTACGCGAGCAGGTGTGCGAGGCCAACAAGGCGCTGGTCCGTCACGGGTTGGTGATCATGACCTGGGGTAATGTGAGCGGTATCGACCGCGCTTCGGGCATGGTTGTGATCAAGCCAAGCGGAGTGCCTTACGAACAACTGACGCCGGATAATATGGTGGTTGTGTCATTGGATGGAGTTCGCAGGGAGGGCAGCCTGACCCCGTCATCAGATCTGCCGACGCATTTGGAGCTTTATCGCGCGTTTCCAGGAGCAGGCGGCATCACGCACACCCACAGCGCCTGTGCGACGAGTTTTGCCCAGGCCCGGCGGGCGCTACCGTGTTACGGAACAACGCACGCCGACCATTTTTACGGGGAAGTGCCCTGCACGCGCCTGCTGACGACGGCAGAAGTAGTGGCGGACTACGAACTCAACACCGGTAAAGTGATTGTCGAAACATTCCGCGCTCGCGATGCGCTCGCGGTGCCGGCGGTGCTGGTGGCGGGACATGGGCCTTTCACATGGGGCGTTACTGCCGAGGCCTCGGTTCATAACAGCGTGGCCCTGGAAGCCTGCTCCCGCATGGCGCTCGATACGCTGGCGCTCGACGCCTCCGCCGCGCCGCTGCCCGCCTGCATCCTCGACCGTCATTACCATCGTAAACACGGCCCCGCTGCCACTTACGGGCAACGCTGAACGAGTGGTATAACCACGGAACGAGTTATACCCGCAAATGCACGCGAATTGACGCGGATGGTAAGCACGATGGCAAAACAGAACCAGCATAAGGCTCGATCGCTGGCGTGTATCCGGGCGGTGTCCAGCCTTCTGTTACTTGCTGGTTGCCGGCGGGAGGCTCCGCCGGGCGTTGGCGGCGCGGGGTCTGACGGCAACTGGCCGGGATTTCACGGGGCGGGCGGGTTGACAGGGGAGTCGTCAGCCGCGCTGGCGGAGAAGCCGGTGCGGCGCTGGTCATTTAAGACGCAGGGCGCCGTTTCAGCTTCGCCGGCCATTCTGGCGAAGCGCGTATTTGTGGCGTCGGAGGATGGCAACGTTTACGCCATCGGCCTGGAAGATGGTTCCCTGCTGTGGCAGCAGTCACTGAGCAATGCGGTCAAGGCTACGCCGCTGGCGCTGAATAATCATGTTTTTGCAGGCACTAGCGACGGCACGCTGGTGGCGCTGGAGGTTGGCTCAGGGCGGAGGGTGTGGACGGCGAAGACGGGGGGCGAGATCGCCGGTGGAGCCAATTTTATCCCGCGCGACGGGACCGCGCCGCTGATCGTGGTGGGCAGCTACGACCACACGCTTTATGCGTTCGATGCGGAGACGGGGTCCAACGTCTGGCGCGCGAGTTCGGACAACTACATCAATGGCACACCGGCGGTGGCTGGCGGGCGTGTGGCATTTGGCGGGTGTGATGGACGTGTGCGCGTCGTCGCATCCGCGACGGGAGTCGAAATAACGAACTTTGTGGCAGGCGCTTATGTGCCAGGTTCCCCAACCATCGCAGGCGATGCGATGATTGCGGGGCAGTACGGCGGGGCGGTTGTCTGCTGGAGTCTGTTGGCTGGTGCGGAGCGCTGGCGTAGCATTCTGCCGGGGGCGGTCTACTCTTCACCGGCAGTGTCAGGCGCCCGCGTGTTCGCAGGTGCGCGTGACAGCGGAGTGCACGCCTTGCGCCTGACTGACGGAGTGTCGCTCTGGAGATTTGGGGCCCGCGATAATGTGGACAGTTCCCCGGTGGTGGCGGGCGGTCGTGTGTGGGTGGGCTCTGACGATGGGCGGCTCTATGGACTCGCTGAGGAAACTGGCTGCGAGACGTGGTCATTCAACGCCGGGGCGCCGATTCGCAGTTCGCCGGCGGTGGCTGGCGAGTGGATCGTGGTTGGAGATGACACCGGCGTTGTACATGGTTTTCGATGAGTGTTGCTACACAGACAGCTCATCTGTGAGGCTGAAAGAAAAAGCCGGCAATAAAGCCGCATCAGTTGCCCCGGTCTTCGGTTTGCGATATTATCAATCTTTTGCGACACAAATCGAAGGTTGGACATGCTCAAGGCAATCGAGATTAGCAAACGCTTCGGACGGAATGACGTTCTCACTGTCGTTTCACTGACGGTGGCTGCGGGCGAACGCGTCGCGGTCATCGGTCCGCATGGTGCAGGCAAGACCACCCTGCTGCGCATTCTGGCAGGAGTATGGAATCCAGATGATGGACACGTGCTTGTTTCAGGTTATGATCTGGAAGAAGCTCCCGTTGCCGCCCGTCAGCGAATTGGCTATATGCCGGAAAATGCGGCGTTGCCGGACGACCTGTGCGTGGGCGAATACCTCCGCTACCGCGCCCGGCTCAAGGGGTTGATGCCGCGCGCCGTCCGTCCACGGATCCGTGATTTATTACGTCGGGCCGGATTGAGTGCATTGGAGTCGGCGACAGCCGGACGTTTGTCGCGCGGTGAAACGCGGCTGGTACTGCTGCTTGACGCAGTGGTCAACTATCCTGAGGTTGTGATCCTCGACGAACCGTTTCTGGGGCTGGATGGTGACGGAGCCGCTCAGGTCCTGTCACTACTGGCGGCGCTACCCTCTGGCCGGGCCGTGGTGATAGCCGGACACCATGCGTCCGAGGTTGCCAGCCTGAACGCGCGGGTTGTGATGCTGCATGAAGGTTGCTTGATGGGGCCGGCGGCGGAGGTTGGCGCAACATGAACCGATGGGGTGTGTTATTCCGTCGCGAACTGGCACGCTGGTGGTTTGTGCCAACCCATTATTTGCTGCCAGCCGGACTATTGCTGCTGTGTGGCTGGGTCTTCACAGATGCGGTGTCGGTGGGAGGTAGCCGTGGTGGAGCGGCGGCGCTGGCGCTTTTCGGGTCGCTGCCGTTTTGGCTGTCGGTGATTGTATCTGGCGCCGTGCTTGGCACTTCGTTGATGGAGGAGGAGCATGATCCGGCAGGTTCGAGTGACCTGCTCTGGTCGGCGCCCGTCACCGCCGGCGATGTTGTGATTGCGCGTTTTCTCGCGGCCTGGCTGTGGCTGGTATGCGCCTATCTGCCAAGTGTGTTGCTTTTCGCGGTGCTGATGGCGCTGTCGCCGGCGGCCGTGGTTATCGGGACGCTGGTTTCCGGTTATCTGTCCTTAGTGCTGGCCCTGGGGGTGTTTGTCGCCGGTGGTCTGATGGCCTCGGTGCTTCTTCGGCACCGCGGACCGTCCGCCGTGCTGGTCGCCCTGGTGGCGCTGGCGCTGCTATTTGCCACTGGCAGCCAGAGCGGCGTCGGCGTCTGGGCGGTTCCGCTGCGCGCGTTCCGTTTGCCGGAAAGTCATCATTTAAGTCGCTTTGCTGCCGGTACGGTCGAAGGGCGCTATGTAGCTGGCTATCTTGTCGCCATGGTCTGGATGTTGTGGGCGGCGATAATTCTGGTCGAGAGCCGCTGGCGCCGACGGCCTTGCTATAGCCCCTTGATCGGGTCGTTCGCGCTCTCGGCGTTACTGGCGGCGATGGTTGTTTTCGTGGCCGCACGCCACCCCATGGTAGTGCGTTTGACGGATGCGCGTCATCAGGTTGTCGGCGCCCGCACGCTGGAGCTTGCACGACGGCTGGATCATCAGATCACGGTCACGATTGTTTGCCGTACGGGGGACCGCGCGCTGCCATTGCTGCGAAAAGCATTGCTGGAATGCCGCTCCGTCGCATCGCTGGTTGCTTTCGACACGGTTGATCCAGATCGTGATCTGGCGGCGATGCGTAACCTGTCACGCCGCTGCGGCGGCAGTCTTGCCACGCCCGCCCTGGTTGTAAGCGATGCGACGGGAATAGTGGCGGTGAATTTGGGGAGTGCTTTATCTGACAGCAACGGCAATCCGGACAACGCCGAAAATGATGCTGATGTTGTGGATGGCGCATTGGCGGGCGCGCTGAGCCGCGTATTGCATCCGCAGTCAGTGACAGTGGGCTTTGTGACTGGACATGGCGAGCACGATCCGGATGATGACCGTATGGGTAGAGGGCTATCCGCCGTGGCCCGGCGCTTGCGTGAGGAACATGTCACAGTGCGGCGCGTGCAGTTGGCCGCCTCTGAACCACCCTTGAATACTTTTCAGGCATTGGTGATCGCCGGTCCTGAACGGCAATTGGCCCGTCCCGAACTAGATGCCCTGGCTGCCTATCTCAGGTACGGTGGACGGGCTTTGCTGCTGCTGGATGCTGATTCCGCCATTGGAATCGAGGATCTGCTTGCCAATTGGGGCGTCCGCTTGAGCGGGCAGCTTGTGGCGGAACATTCGTCGGGCACGGCGCTTGTGGACCGCAGAACGGAAGCCGGCGGAACCAGGTCGCTTGTGGCAGCACGCTATGGCGACCATGCCGTAACGCGGCGATTAACGGGGCTGGTTACGGTTTTTCCCAGGCCGCAATGTGTGGAAGCTTTGGACGGCGATCTGCATGCAGGAGGTGATAAACGCGACCGGCTTGATCGCCCGGCGGTGACGCCGCTGATATTGTCATCCTCTGCCAGTTGGGCTGAATCGAACGCTGACGCACAGCCCCCCAGCTTTGATGCCGCCGAGGACCGCGCCGGGCCTTTGCCACTGGCCGTCGCAGTGGAACGCGGGGCCGCAGGCGAACTGGATATGCACTTGCGTTCGACCAGGCTGGTCGTCGTGGGCGACTCGGGCTTTGCCGTTAATGGCGGGCTTGCGGGGGCGAATGCGGATTTTTTTCTTAACTCCATGAATTGGCTGCTCGATCGCGACCGCTTACTTGATGCACCACCGCGGCCAAGCCAGCACGATGAAACGCGGCTAGCCGTTCCGGCAGAGCGGATGTTGTGGATAATGGCGCTGGGCGTGATTCCAGCCCTGCCGCTTTGCGCGGCGGGCCTGGTTGCGTGGACGCGGCGCGACCGGCGGCGGCGGCATGGCTCTGGATCAGCCGTTGCGAAAGCTGGGGTGGCAGAGTGAATGGGCGCACTGTGATCCGGTTGCTGGGCGCGGTTCTTCTGCTCGGCGCCTACATCCTGATTTTCGAGCGGCCATGGCGTTCGGCAGCGGAGCGCGTCCGGGTTGAATCGCCGCTGCTGCCATTTGCCACACAAGGCGCCAGCGTGTTGACGCTGCAGGCAGGGGCGCGCAGCGTCAGTCTTGAACGCCGGGCCGACGGCTGGTGGTTAACGGCACCGGTTGCGGGGCGCGCCGCGCCGGGCACAGTGACGAAGTTGCTCGACACGCTGCGCGGGCTGAGGCGCGTGGATACGGTTACTCCGCGCCAGCGTTTGGAACGGGGTCTGGATCTGGCCGCATATGGGTTGGACTCCCCGCCTGTGACGTTAAGCATCGGTCGTCCGGAAGCGCTGCACGTGCTTCGCCTCGGGCAGGAGGCTGCGCTGGACAAGCTCGTGTACGCACA